>JAAHGR010000177.1 GCA_010672425.1 Symploca sp. SIO2E6 | reverse complement strand
TGCTGTGTCGCGCCACTACTGGCGCGACACAGCTAAAATGATGGAATAGATGTAGGTTGGGTCGAGGCAACGAGACCCAACGTTGGAGCGGGTTGTGTTGGGTCACGAAGAAAGCTCTACCCAACCTACCTTTTTAGCTGTGTCACGCCACTATGTGGAACTGGCAAGATGCCAGTGCTACAGGAACTCTTCAATTGTACTGAAGTTGCTGTATAATCAGCGGAAAATTTTGCAATAGGAGAGAAGTGATTGACTCGATTTATCCATGACCAATTCGCGAAGGACTATCTGGAAGAACTACTAGCACCTTACGGTGTAGTCAAAGCGCCCCGCCGAGTTTCCGGGGAAGTCCGAGAAATCGATATCTACTTTGACCCCAACTTCGATCATCCACCAACCAATCTTGGCAACCTCGGATTATTGGGGCGCATGGCTCAAACTCCTGTACTGATAGAACCCTTCCGCAATGCTGCCAGCGACGACGAAATCTGTGATTGTCTGTTAAAATTGCTCGAAGTTCGAGGAGAATTACAACGGGAAGCTCATCGTAATCAGGTCAAACTCCCTAAAGCCAAACGACCCAAATTGTGGGTACTCACCCCAACTGCCTCGGCAAACCTCTTAGGAGACTTGGATGCTAAAGCGGATGACAAATGGTTGCCAGGGGTGTATTTTATGGCAAAAACCCTCAGGACAGTTATTGTAGTTATCCATAAGTTACCTCGTAGCCAAGAAACCCTCTGGTTAAGAGTGTTGGGTAGGGGAAAAGTGCAACGGCAGGCAATCGATGAGTTGGAGGAAATGCCTGTAAATAATCCCTTGCGTGGCCAAATTCTGAGGTTGCTGTATAACTTGCGGAAACATTTAGAATTCAGGCAAGATCTAGGTAAAGGAGATAGGAAGTTAATTATGCGTTTAGCACCACTGTATCAACAAGACCGAGAACAAGCGATTCTCGAAGGAGAGCAAAGAGGAGAGCAAAGAGGAATCCAACAGGGAGAGCGTTTAATTGTAAATAATTTACTGCAAGAGCGCTTTGGTGATGTGGATGAGCAACTAGCGGCAATTATTGAGCCTTTATTGGCACTACCGCCAGAAGAATTTACCCCTATGCTCTTACAATTATCCCAATTATCCCGTGAGGAGTTGTTGGCTCGTTTTCACCAGTCTAATTGAGATTTTCTAGAACCCGGACTTCATAGCTGAACTCTGGGTTCTGGGAGTAGTTCAGTAACGAAACTCCATCTGATGAATTTAGAATGAGTGAATTTAGAATTTAGAATGAATTCTTTGCCAGCAACATTGTTGACAGATATTCGATTTGATCACTCTAAAAAAAGTGATCGCTTTCTCCTTAAAGTATTTTATTCGTTGTAATTTTTGTGATTTATTGCTACTATTTTAACAATGGAATAGGTGTGCGCCTGTAAGGGACAATAAGGAGACAACTGTACACACCTCGATATCAATGACTCCTTCCTTAAAATAAAAGTCCTATCAACCCAACTAGTATCTAGCAAAGAATTATGGCGACACTTACCCTGGAAAACTTACCTGATGACTTGATAACAGAAATTCAACAACTTGCTAAGCAAAACAACCAAACCATTAACGAACAAGTTATCAACCTATTAAAACAAGTCCTACACAAATCCCAACCTCCCCTCAAATTCCTTATTTCACCGGAAACTGACCCCACTTGGGAAGAGCGCCGTAAAGCAACCCCACAAATTCTTGCGGATATTGACAAACGCCCTTGCCTTAACCCCGCAGACTTTGGACTACCTGACAGTACCGAACTTCTACGTGAGGATCGGGAAAGATGAGTAATCCTTTGACGTGTGTTATTGATGCCAATGTTGGTATTAAAAGATTTATCGACGATCCCCTCACTACCAAGGTGAATCAACTTCTAGCACAGTTGAACATCTCCGACACCCAAATCTATATTCCAGATCTGTTTTATATTGAAGTCGCCAATATTTTCTGGAAATACGTCCGCGCTGGAATGTATACGGGAGAAAAAGTACAAGCTGATTTAGCAACTATCAAAAATTTACCTTTGCGAGTCGTTTCTACAGCAGAGTTGATGGAAGAAGCGATTAATATTGCGATCGCTTACGGTATTTCCGCCTATGATGCCTCTTATGTTGTCCTTTCCCACCGAGTTAGTTCCCCTCTGTTAACCTTAGACCAGAGGTTGGTTAATACTTTAGCAATAGCACCCTATAACGTGCGTTTGTTCACCGACTTCTCGGTTCCTCCCTTACCATAGCCCTTTTGAAAACTGCCATAAATGGCTATTACAAATGGGATTGGTGGGCAAAAATAGGTAATTGGTCAGTAAAACTGCTAAGATAGAGCTAGCTAATGAATCATTAGACAGTCGCTCACCAAATCTCACTGTTCAGGGGGTAACGAGAGAATGATGTTTTTAGAGCCAAGGTATATTACCGATCAATTTATGAAAGAAACGGATATTCTTACACTACAGGCTTTTTTGGTAACGCTTGCACAGTTAGATTCACTAGACGAACCTCTGCAAAAGCAGATTAACGAGGTAGGGATAGAGATGAATAGCGATATGTCACAAGCCATAGAAAGTCTCAGAAAACTTATCCGTCAACACGAATTTCTCAAAACACGTTATCAAACTGCTCGCAATACTTTACAATCACTGTATCAGACAAAACCTCGCAACAAAGTTATATTACCATCAGAGTCAGAACCAGAAGATGAAAACTTAGAATTAGAAAACCTAGCCCGTCCGTTTGATTCTCTGAAAATCATTCATAATATTTTTTCTGCCAATAATAGTGTAGAGATGACCAAAAAGTTTCAAGCGGAAATCGAAGCATCACCTTCACAGCCACAGAATAATTCGCGATTCTCTGATTTAAGTCAGGAAGATAAATATAAAGAACTTTATTTTGCATTAAGAGCATTCGGATGACTAAATTAATCTATCCTCATATTTATCTATTTGCCTATCACCATAGCTCAGAACAAAGCAACTTTGAAGATTTAGATCAACCTAAACCTACTCGTTTTGGAGATGATGGTTTTTATTCTAAACGTCGCATAGACGATAGTGATACTCTGTTGATTGCTTGCTCAGTTGCCGATAAGGTAAATCCTTCAGAGAAGCACTGTTTAGAAGTTATAAAAGATAAATTACAAACCCAAAAACAAGAATTATCGTTTTCTGCCAATATAGGAAAAACTTGGGTTATTACTGGTTATCTACCTAGATTTTCCTATGAAGTTAGCGCTAAATTTCGTGAAAATATAAAAAAAGAAATTGCAGAAAAAATTTATACAGATTTTGGTTTTGAAAGTTTTCCCAAAAATATTAAACCAGGACAATTTATGGAGGGTACAGTTTTTGAGATATCAACAAACCCTAAACATTGGGACAAGTTAGACGCTGAAAATAATCATGTGTTGATTATTCTTTATCCTGATTTAAAAACCATGGAAAAAATCGCTAATTTTTATGAAGACTGGCGATTTTTATTTTATTATCGCAACAAAATTGTCTGGGCTTATAGTAATGCGCAACAAATCAAATCTTTGTTGAAAACAAATTTCTCCCCAGTAGATAAATCAGAAAATAAAATTCTACTTTTATTACCACAGGCAAAATTATCAGAATCTAACTTAAAGGAACTAGAAGAATTTTTGGAAGAAAGCTATCGTGACTTAGCTTCGTATACTGAGAATATTACTTCTTTGGAACTTCAGAAGCAAACTATTAAAACCAATCTTTACAACTTTCAACAAAGGCTGAAAGCAATTGAAAATAGAGCAGAAGAAGTAGCCAATAATTCAACAAAATTGGATATTCTTAATAATTTTAGTAAAACTGTAGGATATAAATATCTAGCCCAAGTTGAACAATATTATATTGAATTCAGTCCAGGTTTAAAACTGCGGGATAAATGGATAGATACGACTAGAGGAATTGTTGAAATTAGACAGGTGCAGTTAAGTGAGCAGAAAGAAGAGCGTGAGCAGAACTTCCAAAGGAAGTTCGCTATTGTAGGTGTTGGAATGGGAGCAGCTTCGGTTATCGCCTCTACCACAGCTAACTATATAGAACCCATCAGAGAATACCCGCCAGTGAAAAAATATGTTGCACACTGGACACCTAAACTAGCTGATATGGTACTCACCACTGCTTTAAGTATAATTGTTGGAGTTCTGTTTGCGTTTTTGACTGCTCTGATTATTTGGTATAAGGTGCGTGACAGAGAGCATCGTTAGTATTTTTACTATTCCTGGTGTCATACTAAAGAAGAAGAGGAAAATATATCAGCTAGAGACTTTGCCAGTAACAGTAAATCCAGCCCAGTAGTAGTGATGGTTATAAGGGCAATGTGCTAGACCTTTTTTGTTGGCTTCTTGTTCCGCTTGATTAGCAGCACTTTCTAAATTTTCACAGCAGCCTAGATCATAAAATTCTATATCCGCAGCACGTTCAATATACCACTTGGCTAAGTTGGTATAAGTAAGAGTACGAAGCCATTTTTTTGCTTGTTTTAAAGCTTCAGGGGGAGTAGTCCCTGCTTTGAAGTAGCGGTAAAACTCTATCATAATTAAGGCAGAAGAGATTTCATCAACCGTCCAAAGGGTGCTAACGACGTAATTAGTTCCTTTCGCAAGAAAAGCGCTAACCAAGCCAACAAATTCATCAATGAGATTACTTTTACTAGTAAGTCCGGTTTCACAAGCAGACATACAAACCAAATAATAATTATGTAGTTGTAAATCAAAAAGCTCACGCATGGTTAATCTAGCACCGTCAGCAAGTTCTAATGCTGAGTCCACAGGAAAATCAATGTTGTGTTCCGCATGACCTGTAAAATGTAAAATACAGCAGTTTTCGCTGTTATGTGGTACACCTTTATCCCCCCAACCCCCCTTAGAAAGGGGGGCAGTAAAAGTCCCCCTTTCTAAGGGGGATTTAGGGGGATTTTTCTTACTGTACCTCATAACATCGCAAAGCGCTGTAAACCTTGCACCGCAGTAGTAAATCCTTAACACCTATAACCTAACACCTAAACTTACCACCCATGGCTCATCTAAACCAACGTCGTTCTCAAAATATCAGCGGTGACTTTTACGTCGATAGTAGCTGCATCGATTGTGATACCTGTCGCTGGATGACTCCCGAAGTATTTCATCGTGCCAGTGGACAGTCTGCGGTTCATCATCAACCTGCTAATGAAACAGAAAGGTTCAAAGCTCTCCAGGCATTGTTAGCTTGTCCTACCTCCTCTATTGGCACTGTAGAGAAACCTAAAGATATTCAAGAGGCTCAGCAGAGTTTTCCCATCCTAGTAGCGGATAATGTTTACCATTGCGGTTATCATGCCGAGAGTTCTTTTGCAGCTACTAGCTACTTTATCCAACATCCTGAAGGTAACATTTTAGTTGATTCACCCCGTTTTACTCCACCTTTAGCCAAGCGCTTTGAAGAGATGGGAGGAATTCGTTATCTCTACTTGACGCATCAGGACGATGTAGCAGATCATCAACAGTATCGGGAGCATTTTGGATGTAGCCGTATTCTGCATATTGATGACATTAATACCGGGACTCGTGAGGTGGAGATACAGCTGACTGGCTCAGAGGTATATCGGTTAGCCCCAGATTTTTTGATTATCCCAGTTCCTGGTCATACCAAAGGTCATACTGTTCTACTGTACAACAACAAGTTTCTGTTTACTGGTGACCATCTTGCCTGGTCTGCTCAACAAAATCAACTGATTGCCTTCCGTAATTATTGCTGGTACTCTTGGGCAGAACAAATCAAATCCATGCACCAACTGCTTAACTACTCTTTTGAATGGGTGTTACCGGGACATGGAAGGCGATATCATGCTGATATTGAGACAATGCGTTATCAGTTACGCCGGTGTTTGGATGCGATGGCATTATAATTAGGGCTTGCTGAAGAAGTAATGAGTAATGAGTAATGAGTAATGAGTAATGAGTAATGAGTAATGAGTAATGAGTAATGAGTAGTAGAGGGACTTCCGCCCCAAAAAGAATAAGAGAAACAAGTCAGCTTCCCTTAGAGCCTTCTGCCTTGGAGCCTTCTGCCTTGGAGCCTTTTTTCTCAAGAGCTCCCGCTTGTGCGCTTCGCGCCCCCAATTGAATTGGAGAAACACTATTTCCCACCTCCTTCCTCGCCTCGGAGCCTTAGGCTTGTGTTGATTCAATTCTTTAATCCAAAATCTAAATAAATCTAAAATCTAAAATCTAAAATCTAAAATAGTTTCTCGAGAGTAATGAGCGCCTCATGGCGAATTCAAAATTCAAAAGGTGCAATTTAATCTACAATGCAACAATGCAACAATGCAACAATTCTCAATTCCCAATACTAGCAAGAACATCACAATATTCCAAAACCCCTGCAAACTTACCTTCCCCATCAACTACAGCCACCGGCAGTCCTTGCTGGTAGAGGTGAAAAGTATTTTCTAGGCGGGTTGGAGCCTCAACTGTGGGAAAATCTGTTTGCATGAAGCTAGTAAAATCATCACTTTCTTGTTGAACGGCTGCTTCCATGGTAAATTTGTTGACTAGACCAACCGGTTTGCCTTGCTCATCAACAACATACAAATGTTGGAGGTTATCGTCTAGCATTTCTGCTAATGCTCCTCTAGTTGAGTCATGACCGAGAACCAAAGGAGTTATGGGACGAGCAATTGAGCTAGCAGTGAGAACTTGAGCACGGTTGACATCTTGGATAAAAGCGCGTATATAGTCGTCAACCGGTTGGGTAATCAACTCCTCTGGTGTGCCAATTTGGACGATATAGCCATCTTTCATCACACCAATATGATCGCCGATTTTTAATGCTTCGTGAATATCATGGCTGATAAACACAATGGTTTTGTGTAATTGTTTTTGGAGTCGTAGCAATTCCTCTTGCATTTCCCGCCGAATTAGGGGATCGAGAGCACTAAAAGGCTCGTCCATTAATAAAATATCTGCATCTGTGGCTAAAGCGCGAGCTAAACCTACCCGTTGCTGCATCCCACCACTAAGAGCAGATGGCAAATAATCTGCCCATTGGCTTAATCCTACTACTTCTAGAGTCGAAAGCGCTTTTTGGCGGCGCTTGGCTTTGTCTATTCCCCTTACTTTCAGGCCATACTCTACATTCTCTGCTACAGTTTTGTGGGGAAATAAGCCAAAGCGCTGAAATACCATCGACACTTTAGTGAGGCGAATTTCTCGCATTCGTTGTTCATCAACATGAGCAATGTCTTCTTCATCAAGATAGATATTGCCACTAGTAGGATTAATCAGACGGTTAATGCAGCGAACTAGGGTCGATTTTCCGGAACCGGATAACCCCATGATCACAAATAATTCCCCTTTATTAACAGTAACCGAAACATCGGCAATGCCTAAAACTTGACCCGTTGCATGCAAGATAGAATCCCTAGTCCCACCTTCCCGAAACAGTTTGAGTGCAGTACGAGGCTTGTTGCCATAAATTTTAATCAGATGCTCAATACGAATTTTGGGTTGGTTGTTTGTTATTTGTTGTTGGTTGTTGGTTGTTTGTTGTTTGTTATTGGTCATTGGTTGTTTGTTATTGGTTGTTTGTTATTGGTCATGGGTCAATTCTCAATTCTCAATTCTCAATTCTCAATTCTCAATTCTCAATTCTCAATTCTCAATTCCCAATTCCCAATTCCCAATTCCCAATTCTCAATTCTCAATTCCCCATTCCAATCCATTCCATAATGCCATCAGCGATCGCGCTGGCTAATTTTTGCTGTTCTTGGGAATTGGTGATCCATTCAAATTCTAGGGGATTAATCATAAATCCTAGTTCTAACAGGATGGTTGGGGCGCTATGGGGACGGGTTAAGGCCAGGTTATCCCAAAAGATGCCGTAATGAGGACGATTGAGTTTGGTAACTAGGTACTCTTGCAGAAATACTGCTAAATCGTGAGCTTGGGCATGATACCAAAACATACCAATACCGGCGGTGTTAATTGCATCACCACTGTCGGGTAGAGCATTATAGTGAATGGAAAAGGCCAGGGTCGGTTGGAGTTCTTTGATCATGGTAACGCGATCGCCTAGGGAGACGAATTTATCTGTTTCTCTGGTCAGATAAACCGTTGCTCCTCGCTGCTGGAGTTCTTGCTGCAACAGCTGGGATACGACTAGATTAACGTCCTTTTCTGGATAACCATTGGGTCCTCTAGCACCAAGTTCATCTCCCCCATGTCCGGGATCGAGGAGAATACTAATTCCCGATAGGGACTGATTGCTAACTTGGGGTGGATGGCGCAAGGAGAGGATTAAGGTAGTTCCCTCGTATCTTAAATCATAGCCCCACTGCTGCTCTGATTTGAGGTTAAAGGTATACTCTATTTGCCCTGGTATCGTTTGTTGCCAATCTAGGCGTTTAATTACTGGGTCATCATCAAGGCGAAAAATATCCGTTTGTGCGGTAGTGTTGTACAGGGTCAAGGTCAAAGTTTTCTCTCCCTGTTCTACCCTGACTGGGACTGGTACTTCTAAGGGGAAGACAATTTCTGTAGCTCCCTCAACCCGACGGGAAATGATACTACGAATCAGGGAGTGAGGGGGTAGTGCATTCGGAATAATGCGTACTTCTGCTGCCTTAATCCAAGCACCATAGTCCAACCTTACCCATTCTCCTTCCTTACCAGTTACCGCTGCTCTGGTTCCTTGAGGTAAAGGAGTTAAGCGAGAATAATTAGTACTAGGTCCGGTTCGTGCCACCCCAGCTGGAACGATGACCTCGACTACTTCTGGTTCTACTGGGGAGATAATCGCTACCTTTCCTGGTGCTGACTGGCTGATGGTTTGTCCATTTAAGCTGAGTTGGTATTGAGGTTGTCCCAAATTAGCCACTGTTGCTACAGTCCCACAACCCCCGTATTTACCGATCGCCGACTGCACATTAGGTTGATTTTGTGAAGTCAATCCGGCAGAATTAGGAGGCAGCTGAAGTTCTGGAGATTGCAGCCTCAAAGGGATAGTTTGATTACCCAATTTGACAGCAACAGTAGCCTCCGGCGAAGCGATCGCACCAAAACAAATCACTTCTCCTGGTAATCTAGCAATATCTACCACTGGTTTCAAGGAATCTTGACCAAAGGCCAATCCTACTGGCACTTCCGGTTCCGTTGACAACCGCTTGACGGTGACCTTAATTTCCTGATTTTGATAGCGCACCCTAAACTGATTATCTCCTAGTTGCAGAGGAAAACTAGGAGCAAAATTACCAGTGGGACTACGAGGAATTACCTCACCATTCACCAGCACTTCCCCTTGTGGGGAAGCTGTACCAATCAAGAAAATTTTGCTAGCAGTTGTCCGATGCTCAACTGGTGGATAGGCAAGGAAAAGGGGTTGTTGTGCCAAAGCAGGGGAAGTAATCATAGAACCCAACAAAGCTAATCCCAGAATGTTTCTCATGTTTGCTGCCGACTGATTCTCCAGAGATCCAGGTTCACTCTACCAAAAAATTGCCTGGGATCTGATATCCTATCAAATCCGGTGGAATAGTTACACTTTGGTGACAACAAGGCTGAGGGCATCAACCAAGTTATGTTCGAGAATATACAGGGTTTGGTGTAGCGCGGTAATTTGTACTGCTGTAAGGGTAATTGTTGTAGGGAGGAACCACAAAGGCACAAAGTTCACAAAGGGCAGGAAGAGAGTAAATATCAAATGCAATTGCCTACTACACCAGCAAAGCAGATCTCGCACCCACCGTAGGGGCGCACCGACGTGCGCCCTCTACAGACGTGCGCCCTCTACAGACGTGCGCCCTCTACAGACGTGCGCCTCTACCCTGTCTTAAGAAGAGGAACTTTCCTTAGTGCGCTTGATATTAATTCTTCTCCCCTTGCTGGCGTTGGGTTGGAAATTAAGTTACCGGAGTTTTGCTTTAAGCAGGTACAGGAATTGGTAAAGCTTTATGGACTAGATTGGAGTGCTAGCCAAATCGAGCAATTGATGGCTATGGTAGGAGGACATCCTTATTTAATGGATAAGGCTCTGGATTATCTTCAGCGCCAGCAAATAACCTTGGAGCAGCTATTACCAACAGCACCAACAGAAGCAGGACTATTCAGTGATCATTTACGGCGACATTTGGGAAATTTACAACAACATCCTGAGTTGGCAATAGCTTTGCATGAAGTTGTTCAAGCAAACAATTGGGTAACAATCCCATCAACTCAACTGTTTAAGTTACATCGTATGGGACTGATCAAGCTGCAAGGAAATACTGTGATGCCAAGTTGTGATTTGTATCGTCAGTATTTTCGAGAGCGCCTGGGAGTAGAAGTAATAAGTAATAAGTAATAAGTAATGAGTAATGAGTAATGAGTAATGAGTAATGAGTAATGAGTAATGAGTAATGAGTAATGAGTAATGAGTAATGAGTAATGAGCGCCTAACGGCGCAGGCAACAGGCACTCTTGCACTCTTGCAATATCCAAACATGTAGGGGCGGGTTCGCTCAATACCTTTCTACTCAACGATAACTTAACTAAACCCGCCCCGGCCTCTGGTAAGTCTCCTGTTTTCATTTATAGTTTCTCAAGAGCTCGCCTTGGAGCGCTTTGCGCCCCCAATTGAATGAAAGAAACAATTCTCTTCCCAATTCCCAATTCCCAATTCCCAATTCCCAATTCCCAATTCCCAATTCCCTATGTCCTACGAATACGAATTTTCGGCAACTTTGTCATTGGATGCACCTACCTATGTCAGACGACAGGCAGATGATGAACTCTATGAGGGGTTAAAAGCTGGACAGTTTTGTTATGTGTTGAACTCGCGGAAGACGGGTAAATCTAGCTTAAGGGTACAAGTGATGCATAGACTTAGAGCAGATGGCATTGCCTGTGCTGCCATTGATCTTTCGATGGATGGTACTCAGCAAGTCAGTTTAGAGCAGTGGTATGCGAATATTATCCTTGGTCTGATCAGTGACTTCAAGCTAGAGTTAAATATAGGCAGTTGGTGGCGTGATCGCAATTTTCTTGCTCCTGTGCGGCGCTTGAGAGAATTTATCGAGGAAGTACTACTGAGGCAGATAGGGACAAACCTGGTTATTTTTATCGATGAAATCGATAGTGTCCTCAGTCTCAATTTTGCCAGCGATGATTTTTTTACCTTTATTCGCGCCTGCTATAACCAACGTGTTGATCAACCAGCGTACAATCGCCTAACTTTTGCCCTACTGGGGGTTGCTACTCCATCTGATTTGATTCAAGATAAAAGGCGCACACCTTTTAATATTGGTAGGGCAATTGAATTAAACGGTTTTGAGTGGCACGAAGCTGAACCCCTGTGTCAAGGTTTAGTGGGTAAAGTTAGTAATCCCCAGAAAGTACTACAAGAGATCTTGAACTGGACGAGAGGGCAACCTTTCCTGACTCAAAAACTGTGTCAACTTGTCTGTAATTGTCCATCTACTATTTCTACTGGTACTGAAACAGAGTGCGTTGGGCAACTGGTGCGATCGCAAGTCATTGAAGATTGGGAGACCCAGGATAGTCCAGAGCATCTGAGGACGATAAGCGATCGCCTTCTCAGTCGTGAGCAACATGCTGTAGGCTTACTAGGACTATATCAGCAAATTTGGCAACAGGGAGAAATTGCTGCCGATGATAGTATCGAACAGATGAAACTGCGATTGTCAGGGTTGGTAGTCAAGCGGCGGGGTAAATTAGTTGTTTATAACCCTATTTATAAATCAATTTTTAATCAGAGCTGGATTAACCAGGCATTAGCTAATTTGCGTCCCTATAGTGAAGCTATTACAGCTTGGTTGGCTTCTAATCGCCAAGATACTTCCGAGTTGTTGCGGGGGAATAAATTGCAGGAGGCACTAGCATGGGCCTGACGGGGTGACAACTATAGCTACAACCTTTGTTTAGTAATGATTGCAGCCTCCTAGCAATTGAAACAAATAGAGGCGATGAGGGCTGAAGAGACCCAAGCGTCTCAACGA
>JAAHGR010000176.1 GCA_010672425.1 Symploca sp. SIO2E6 | reverse complement strand
TATCGATAGGGCGGGTTTTGTACGAATGCTTCATTTCTTCTTACTTGTTACTTGTTACTTGTTACTTATTCAGTAGACCCTACCTATTCCCTCATTTTAGGAGTGACTGGCAAGATGTGGTGTTCCACTTTGGCCAGGATATGTTACTATATAAAAAAGTCGGAATCCTAGAAACCAAAAAGAAGCCCTACCGGTTGGGTCAAATCGGATTATTTTGAAATATTGCGGCTCTCACTTATCCTAAAACTAGGGTAAGTGAGAGTTCTTCAATATTGGTAAATTCTTATCCTGTAGGGGCGGGTTCACCGCTCCGGCAAACACATTAACCAATCAATTGGGCAAACTAGCCCCATCGGTATCGCCGGGGCTAGTTTAGTTCAATTGTCCTATGGTTGCCTTCATTTCGAGAGAATCTGCACCTACGAGTACACGGTATTTTTTTGGGGATTATCGAACTGTCCAATTTCTCATCTCAGGTTAATTCAACCAATCCCTATATCAATAAATTGTGATCGCCTACTTCACCAGCTTGTGCTGCTCGCATTTTGTTAATGGTTATCGAATTTACCAACGTCAATACCATTGGTTGCGCTGTATGGCATACGCCCAAATGAGGTTATAGGCGCACGCCTATCCCATTATTGGTAATAATAGCAAACAATCAAGAAAATTACAAGCGATCGCACAGTTTTAGTTGGATCTCGCGATTGCTTGCAGCACCAGCGTAGCTGTAACACCAAATCCGGTTACAATGGAGCCGCTTTAGCAAACCGCGAAAACTCGCTCACCAAACGTTGCATGCAACGTCTCTACAGGGTGAGATATAGCGGGTATATCGATACCGGATTTGGTATAAGTATTCAACCGAACTTGATATAACAAGGACAGAACCGGATTTCTTGAAGAAACCCGGCTTCTTTAGATTTCCCTCAGAACAGTTATTTCTTGGTGATGTTCTGAATCTGAGAATAATCCTGAACTTTGGAGATGAACATTGTGCCGACATCCCCTTCACAATCAGACCCAGGAGTAAATTTATAGACTGTACTAATAGCATTGCGAGCCCTGGTTATAGCGCCCCAGTTTTTGGCTATTATGGTGTCCGGCTGGTCTTCAGGAGCCATTTTGAACTTAATAAAGTTGTTATACTTACCTGACAATTTACCTTGGAAAATACGATAGGGAGAACATTTTGTGTTACCCACTACTGAGATACCGTATACCTTATCTCCTTCTTGATTGATGGACATCTCGAGCACACCATTATAGGTGGGAGAATTCAAACTAGTCCAAGTTCCTATCCACTCACCTTCAAGACTTCCTGGGTCTGCGGTAGCAGCTTGTGCCACGTTAACATTGGCAAAGAACAGGAATATTGAAGCAACCAACATGATCACTATACGCATTACTTTCTCCTCAAATAAGGGTTACGCAAAACTAATATACCCGAAAGTGCGCAATGTGATAAGCTGATGTGCAGCTAAATTGTATAATGCGAAAACGTGAAAATATTGTAGTGCGTAAGCGATGCTAGCGCGTAGCGCAAACATCTTGCTCGCTAGTATTATACAAATTAAATGCGTAACAACTTAGCGCAAGCGCTGCTGCAAGCAGTAAGAAGAATGGTGAATTGCTACAACTCATGGCTCAAGGGGATTTTAGTATTTTGCTGACTACGGATCAAAATTTGCAGCATCAGCAAAACTTGCAACAAGCAGGAGTTGCAGTTGTTGTTCTCATCGCAGCTAGCAATCGACTTCCTGATCTAGTTCCATTGATGCCAGAAGCTCGAAGTGTGCTAAGCATAATTGTTTCAGGGGAGGTGATTGAAGTGCGATCACATGCGATTACTACAGTAGGGAATGACTAAACCTATTCCTAGAATCAGCACATAAAGCATAATCCCACAACCGATTAAAGCCAAAGTATGATTAATGCCATAAAATAAGCTCATCAATCCTGCACCAATCGCAGGTAGAACCAAGCTATGAAGATGAAGGGTTAAATTATTGACAAATTTATGCCGTTTTAGAATCTGCTGTTGCCTAATTAGTTCCTTCATAACAAGTAGCAGTTACGTTTTGAATTATTATATGCTTGATAGAGCAGCTAGTGCGATTGCTTTCTCCTGTAGGTTGGGTGAAGCGGTGCGGAACCCAACAAGCACCTGTAATGTTGGGTTTCGCTTGTTTGTCACTTCCTCTCAATTATCGATTAAAACCGCAACAACGCTCCACCCAACCTACTTGTGAGGTTAATGCTATCGCAGCTCAGGGGGTGTTTGTGAGAAACTACCATAATACAATACAAGTACTAGCTTTGATGAATATTAATGCTTCTATTATTGACCAACGCTTAGCATCGATCACCAATGGAATTCAACAACAGGCTGCTGAAGAATTGCGTATTAGTGAAGCAGGCAGACTTAAGTCCCTAGCCTTTGTGCATTTGTGTGTTCAAACTATTTTAGATCTAGAGAACGATAATACTTTCGATTGTCTCACTGAAGGCAGTGGAGATTTTGGTGTGGATGCTATGCATATTTCTGAGGAATATGATGGTGAGTTTACTGTTAGCCTATTTCAGGCTAAGTACAAAAATAATCTAGAAGGGAACTCTAATTTTCCCGAAGAAGGTATCAACAGTCTCATCAATGCAATTAAGTATTTATTTAACCCAACAGCTCAATTAGGACATGTCAATCGGCGACTACTTGCCAAAGTAGAAGAGGCTCGTAGCTTGATTCGGGACGGATATATTCCACAAGTTCGGGCACTAGCTTGTAATAACGGATTGCAGTGGAATGCATCAGCTCAAGAAGCAATTGACCGAGCTGGTTTCGGCGATCAAGTTACCTGGGAGCATGTCAATCACGAGCGCTTAGTAAAAATTCTGCAAGCATCTAAGCCAGTCAAGGATACTTTACAGCTAAGTGGCAAAGCAATAGTTGAAGATATGGACTTTAGCCGAGTACTTGTGGGCAGGATTTCGGTAACCGAAATTGTAGCACTCATTGAGCGGCACGGTGAACGATTACTCGAACGCAATATTCGTCGTTATTTGGGTTTACAGGGCAATCGGGTTAACGAAGGTATTCGCCATACTTTAACTAGTAACGAAAAAAACAATTTTTATTTTTACCATAATGGTATTACTCTGACTTGTGACAGTTTTTCCTATAATGCACTACAAGACGGAGATTATCAGGTGCGTGTTGAAAATTTACAAATTATTAATGGTGGCCAGACCTGCATCACTATATCTAAAACTTTGCAGGAACCTGATTTGCTTCACCAAAATGCTCGAGCTTATGTCCTCCTCAGACTTTATCAATTGCCTCGTGATAACCATGACCTGGTTCAGAAAATAACTTATGCTACTAACAGTCAAAATCCAGTAGATCTTAAGGACTTACGCGGTAATGATGAACGGCAGTTACGGTTAGAAATGAATATCGAACAATTGGGATTCAACTATCGGCGTAAGCGCTCGGATCATAGTATCCGACCTACAGATATTACTTCAGGGGTAGCGGCAGAGGCCGTACTGTCTGTCTGGAGAGGGAAGCCTCATCAGGCAAAATTCTTTTCTCGTGAACATTTTGGGAAACTGTATGATGCAATCTTCACTGAAGATCTGAATGGTTCACAAGTTGTGATTGCTGTTCGATTGTACCGAATTGCTGAAAATCGACGCAAACGACCAGAAGAAGGTGATCCTGATTTGGTTCGTTATGCTTCCTGCTTCATTGCCATGCAGATGGGACGAAGACTTCTCTGTGATCTGAAGATGCAAATGAAGGATATCAGCCACCAAAACTTTCAGATTGCTCAGCAGCTTATTGCAGAAAACGGCGAAGCTTATTTCAATGCCTCAGTACAAGATGTTCAGCAGGCGCTGCAAAATCTTTATGGGGAGCAGGAAACTTCCTTGCAACAACTGTCTGCCACCTTTAGACGTGGCGATTTAATAGATAGGCTTGAGCAGATTGAAATTCGTTAAAAGCGCCTCACCAGCGGCGCACCACCTGCTAAGCTGCTAAGCATCTAAATTTACTAGTTTTGACTGACGCACCAGACGCACCAGACGCACCAGACGCGGGGACGAGGAGAGGAATTGAGGGTTTTTGTCTTGTTTTCAGAATATACAATTTAAATGCGTATTAGCTTATGAATAGAACAAACAAAGGCCAAATCTTATTCCCCATTCCCCATTCCCTATTCCCCATTCCCTTGTTTCTTGAAAGAATTATCAGGCACATGGGATGCGATCGCTTCGTCTTGTTCTGTACTCTTGTATAGACGGAGTTTTCGATTGCGTCCCTCACATACATTTGTCATACCAGTAAACGATATGCCAAAACGCCTTGACCGGAGACAGTTTCTGAAGCACGGTAGTGCTGCCGCTTTAGGTTTTGCTACCTTTAGTCTTGTCAGTTTAGGATATACTCGTCATGCTTCAGGGCAGTTGCAGCTCAATGTGCCATCAGCAACCATCATTGCCGACTTAGAGAGTCGTATACCAGCATTGATGACCAAAATGGTGGTTCCTGGTGTATCCTTTGCTCTGGTGAAAGACGGTGAGATTGCCTGGAGTCAAGGTTTTGGAGTCAAAAACACCAGGAACTCTCAACCGGTGGACACCAACACAATCTTTATGTCTGCTTCCTTGAGCAAACCCCTGTTTGCCTACGCAGTGCTCAAAATGGCTGAAAGGGGGGAACTAGATTTAGATCGACCTTTAAGCGCCTATACCGCTAAACCCTACATCTCCGATTCTAGGATTAGATTAATCACGGCTCGGATGGTACTCTCCCATACCACAGGATTTCCCAACTGGAGTGGTAATGCTCCTGTTTGGATTAATCATACTCCTGGCACAAGATTTGGTTATTCTGGTGAAGGCTATCTCTATCTACAGAGGGTTGTTGAACGGATTACGGGACAACCTTTAGGAGAATATATGAGCCGCTATTGCTTAGATCCCCTAGGTATGAACAGCAGTAGCTATGTTTGGAGAGAGTCCTATGACTATTTAGCAGCTAATGGTCATGATCGCCAGGGTAAACCAATCGCTTTTAGGAAGCCAAGGGAGGCTTTATCCGCAGGTAGTTTGCGCACTACTGCTACTGATTTTGCCAAATTCCTGATAGCCATGATGCAGTCTGGTACAAAGGATCGTCCACAACTAACGGCGACAAGTGTAGCGCAAATGCTTCAACCACAAGTAAAACTTAGTCCCTCCCTGAGTTGGGGTCTAGGCTGGGGATTGGAAGCTACCTCTGATGGCGATTTCTTTTGGCACTGGGGGGATAACACCAGATTCAAAAGTTTGACCTTAGCTTCCAGAAACTTCAAAACTGGTATCGTACTCTTGACCAATGGACAAAACGGTTTGAAAATCTCTAAGGAGATTGTTCGCCACTCAATTGGGGGACAACATCCTGCCTTGGATTTTGGCATGATCAATTACTGATTTGTAAGTAGGGAGGGGAGCATCCTAAAGTTACTTCGTCAGCCTTCAGCATTCAGCCTTCAGCCTTCAGCTAAAAAGCTGACAGCTGATAGCTGATAGCAACAAGTGCTAATTAGCCCCAATAGTGATTAAATCAGAAATAAGTAAACTAAGCTTGCAGCAAATTGAGGACGTGAGATGGATTTGGAATATCCTGATGATTTAAAATATCTCGATAGCCACGAATATGTCAGGCTCGATGGTGAAATTGCCACCATTGGTATCAGCGCTTATGCTGTTGACCAGTTGGGAGATATTGTGTTTTTGGAACTCTCAGAAATTGGTGATGCTTTGGAAGTAGGCACCAGTTTTGGTTCCATTGAATCAGTAAAGGCAGTTGAGGATTTGAATTCCCCTGTTTCAGGAACAGTGACTGATCGTAATGAAGAGATGATCGATAGTCCTGAAAAAATTGCCGAAGACCCCTATGGTGAAGGTTGGTTGTTAAAGGTGCGGATTAATAATCCAGATGAAGATTTAGGCGAGGTTATGTCTGCTGATGAGTATCGTGCTCAACTCGAAGGTGATGAGGATTAGGTGGTAGGTGTTAGGTGTTAGGTGGTAGGTGTTAGGTGTTAGGTGTTAGGTGGTAGGTGTTAGCCGAATGCTGAATATCTATATTTCTTCTCTTCTGTTCCGAAGTTCCCTATTCCCTATTCCCTATTCCCTATTCCCTTGACAACGACATTTTTGTCTTAACTTGTCACCAATGGCTGAATGCTCTTTATGCTACAAGGTAGTATAAGTTAAAACATTAATAGGCGATAAGCACCTCCACCAGAACCTGGTGGCGCACCAAAATACCTTAACCAACCGGCTGCATATGCTCAATTTGGATACCACAGTGAATCAAGATGGGAACAACCATCCAATGATGCTTGAGTCTGAGCAAATTTGCTCAAACTCAGATTTCTTAGACTCTGTAGATACTTTTGTTCGTCGGCATATTGGTCCTGATGCCCAGGAAATCGAGCAAATGCTCAAAATCTTGGGTATCCCTACCCTAGATGCTTTGATCGAACAAATTGTTCCTCAAGCAATCCGGCAAGCTCAACCTCTAGAATTGCCAGTAGCTCAAAGTGAGTATGCAGCCATTGCTCAACTCAAAGCAATTGCTTCAAAAAATCAGGTATTCCGGTCTTTTATCGGCATGGGTTATCACGACTGCATTACTCCGGCAGTCATTCAACGCAATATTCTGGAAAACCCCGGTTGGTATACTGCTTACACCCCTTATCAAGCAGAAATTGCCCAAGGACGACTAGAAGCGCTGCTCAATTTCCAGACGATGATTATCGACTTGACGGGTTTGGAAATTGCCAATGCTTCCTTGCTAGATGAAGGGACAGCAGCAGCAGAAGCCATGAGTCTCAGTTATGGCTTGTGTAAAACAAAAGCGAATGCCTTCTTTGTCTCTAGTACCTGCCATCCCCAAACCATTGCCGTAGTAAAAACCCGTGCGCAACCTTTGGGTATTGAAGTAATTGTCGGTGATCATCAGACCTTTGGGTTTGATGCCAAAATTTTTGGTGCATTAATACAGTATCCAGCAACTGATGGCAAAATTCATGACTATCGGGAGTTTATTGCCCAGGTTCATGAAGTTGGCGCTTTCGTCACCGTAGCCGCAGACCCCTTAAGCCTTACTCTACTGACCCCTCCGGGAGAATTAGGTGCAGATATCGCCGTCGGCAGCACTCAGCGCTTCGGTGTTCCCCTTGGATATGGGGGACCTCATGCCGCTTATTTTGCTACCAAGGAAGCCTATAAACGGCAGGTTCCAGGACGCATTGTCGGTGTTTCTAAAGATGCTCAGGGTAAGCCAGCCTTGCGCTTGGCTTTACAAACCCGTGAACAGCATATTCGTCGGGAAAAAGCCACTAGTAATATTTGCACTGCTCAAGTATTGCTGGCAGTAATGGCTAGCATGTATGCAGTTTACCACGGGCCAGAGGGTCTCAAACGCATTGCCCAGAGGATACACCAGTTGACGGTGATTCTGGCAGCGGGATTAGAACGACTAGGATACAAAATTGGCTCAGGACAGTTTTTTGACACCTTGCGAGTGGAAACGAGCAAATACAAACCCCAAGAGATCATCACAGCGGCTGAGACTCGTGGCATTAACCTCCGCCTCTTAGATCAACAGGCAGTTGGGGTCACCCTAGATGAAACCACAACATTGCAGGATCTAGAAGAACTGTTGAAAGTTTTTGCCAATATCGGAGTTCAAGGTTTTTCTTCCCCTCCCTTCGTCGTGTCAAGTTTGATTAAAGGCGTCAGATGTGAATTTGATGCTCCCTTTGCTCGTATCAGCAGCTATTTAACCGACCCTGTCTTTAGCCGCTACCACTCAGAAACTGAATTACTGCGCTATCTCCATCGGCTACAAGCCAAAGATTTATCCCTAACCACCTCCATGATTCCCTTGGGTTCCTGTACTATGAAACTCAATGGGACTGCTGAAATGGTACCAGTAACTTGGCCTGAATTGGGCAAGATGCACCCTTATGCTCCCATTTCCCAAACCGAGGGTTATCAGCTGATGTTCCAGGAATTAGAAACCTGGTTAGCAGAAATTACCGGTTTTGCCGCCATTTCCCTCCAACCCAATGCCGGTTCCCAAGGAGAGTATGCTGGATTACTAACCATTCGTCAGTACCACCAACATCGAGGGGAAGGACATCGTAACATCTGCCTGATTCCCCAATCAGCTCATGGCACCAATCCCGCCAGTGCTGTGATGTGTGGTTTAAAGGTAGTAGCTGTTAAATGTGATGACCAAGGTAACGTTGATTTAAATGACTTGCAGGCTAAAGCGGAGAAGCACTCTCAGAACCTAGCAGCCTTGATGGTTACCTACCCTTCAACCCACGGGGTATTTGAAGAACAGATTAAAGAAATTTGCGAGGTAGTTCATACCAATGGTGGACAAGTCTACTTAGATGGGGCAAATATGAATGCCCAAGTAGGATTATGCCGTCCCGGAGATTACGGCGCCGATGTCTGTCACCTGAACCTCCACAAAACCTTCTGCATTCCCCACGGTGGTGGTGGTCCTGGTGTTGGACCAATTGGGGTCAGTGAACATTTAGTTCCCTTCCTCCCAGAAGTCTCCTTAGTAAGCAACCAAACCAACAACCAATCCATTGGTTTTGTTGCTGCTGCGCCTTGGGGTAGTGCTAGTATCGTTGCCATTTCCTGGATGTATATTGCCATGATGGGGGAAGCGGGTTTAACTGAAGCCACCAAAGTAGCGATTCTCAATGCCAACTACATTGCTGAGCGATTAGCACCCTACTACCCAATTTTGTATAAAGGGAAGAATGGTTTAGTTGCCCATGAATGTATTTTAGATTTGCGATCGCTCAAAAAATCTGCTGGTATTGAAGTGGACGATATTGCCAAGCGCCTGATGGATTACGGTTTCCATGCTCCCACTGTTTCCTGGCCAGTAGCTGGTACAGTAATGGTAGAACCTACTGAAAGTGAATCCAAGGAGGAACTAGATCGTTTCTGTGAAGCGATGATTGCCATTCGTCAAGAGATTAAAGCAATCGAGCAAGGGGAAGTAGACCCCAACAATAATCTCCTGAAGAATGCTCCCCATACCGCCGAAGTCTTAATGGCAACGGAATGGGATCATCCCTATTCCCGGGAAGCCGCCGCTTATCCTGCCTCTTGGAGCCGAGAACACAAGTTTTGGCCTACTGTAGGAAGGATTGATAATGCTTTTGGCGACAGGAATTTTGTTTGTTCCTGTGTCGGGATGGAAGCGTATCAGTAAGTTATCGACAGGGCGGGTTTTGTAGATCAGCGATCGTTAAATGCGTTAAGGGTGACCCTAAACCCGCCCCTACCTCAAGCTTTTTTACAGTAACCTAGCGCTCTTGTGTTACTTTCGTCAGAGTAAATTCTGAAAACGCCATCTTGCAAGGCTTTCCGAAAATCACAAGATTCTTGAGTTTCTATCAGTTTGCGATTGCCTACGGCACTAGCGAAGCTAATCGCTAAATTTTATATGGGGTGTGGTTTTCATCAATTAGCTACGACTTTGCTTTTCCCAGATTGACACAAGAGCGTTAAGTCAGGAAATTGACTTTTCTTCTACCACAGCAATCGAGACTTGTATTGCTGCTGAAGACTAGGAGAAGGTCGAATTTAGAATTTAGAATTTAGAATTTAGAATTTAGAAATAAATGAAACGCTTATGTCATTTGTTGTTAATTCTACCTTGGTTAGCTGCAACTACGGTGAATTGTTCTCGCCAAGAACCCCTATCTCCTGTTGAAACCTCAACTGCCGCTACTGAGACAGAACCGGTGGTTGCTCAGACAACACCTACCAATTTAACTGCCCAAAGCCAAGAATTTGTAAACTTTACTAATTCTTCAGGGTGGGATAAAGATCGAAAGGTGGATGATGTATTTTATGACCTCTACATTCCGCCAGACTATGGCAGTGATCCTTCCTTACCCTGTTTGCTGGTGCTTCCTGGTTGGGATTTCCCCCGCACGAGTTGGGTAGATAATACTTCTTTGGTAGAATATGCCGATCACTACAAATATGCATTAATTTTGCCAGAAATGGGCAAGACGCTTTACGAAAGTCAATATTACCCAGAAACTCAACCTGCCTATAAGTGGAATGCAATTCCTGGTAGTCAATTCATTCGAGATAAGTTGATTCCCCATATCCAAGAAACCCACAACCTTCTCAAACCAGGCCAACATAATACCATGTTAGGACTCTCAACAGGGGGTCGAGGAGTAGCACTGATTGCCTTGGAAAATCCGGAGATATTCGTTGCCGGAGCCAGCCTTTCTGGAGACTTTTCTCAAGAAAATATGACCGATGATAAACTAATGACTGGCGTATACGGCCCTTTTCGTCAATTTAGCGATCGCTGGTTAGGACGAGACAATCCCCAGGAAAGAGCTGAGGAGTGGAAGATGCCACTGTATCTAGCCCATGGGACTGCTGATAGTGTCGTACCAGAATCCCAAAGTCGTTTGTTTTACGAGGAATTGAAAAAGTATCCTGGTCAGAGTATTGTAGAATACAACCCAGTTACCGGAGCTGGACACGACTACAAATTTTGGGGTGGACAATTAGATGAAGTGTTTGAGTTTTTGGAGAAAAACAAGTAGGGATTAAAGAGTAGGGAGCAGGGAGCAGGCAACAGGCAACAATCCATGCTGCTCAGATAAGCTCTAATCCCTCTCCCCCAACTCCTCCAGCTTTACCTCCTACCACCTGCCTTCACCACAACCTAACGTTAACCAACAACACTTTCTTCTCTCACAGATTCCTCAATTGGTCGTGTTTCCTCCCAAAACTTAGAATAAAGAAACCCTGCGAGTAAAGCGCCGACAATGGGAGCCAGCCAAAAAAGCCAAACCTGGCTGAAAAGCTCCACCCCAGCAAATAAAGCTGGTCCTGTACTACGGGCAGGATTGACCGAAGTATTGGTAACTGGAATACTAATGAGGTGAATCAGCGTCAGTGCCAAACCGATAGCGATAGGAGCGAATCCCTGAGGAGCACGGATATCGGTAGCACCAAGAATGACAATCAAAAACATGAAAGTCATCACAATTTCAGTAATGAGGCAGGTTAGTAGGGGATAGCCACCAGGAGAGTGCTCCCCAAAACCATTAGTTGCTAGGGGATTTGACCCTTCTAGAGTAAAGCTTGCTTGACCGCTAGCAATCAGATAAACTACAGCAGCACCAGCGATCGCGCCGAGTACTTGCGCTACAATATAGGGAAGCAATTGGGAAGCGGGAAAGCGCTTAGCAGCCCAAAGTCCGAAGGAGACAGCTGGATTGAGGTGGCAACCAGAAATATGCCCAATCCCATAAGCCATTGTCAAGACAGTCAAACCAAAGGCGATGGATACTCCAACTAAACCAATTCCCAAAGGAAACACTGTATCTTCACCAATTTTCGCACTATTTGCAGTATAAGCTGCTGCTAGCACAGCACTTCCGCAGCCTCCAAGCACAAGCCATAATGTACCGATGAATTCTGCAATACATTTTTGTATGAGTGTCATATTCAATTTGCTCTACTGAGATAACAACACTAGGAGTGAGCAAGCACAACCTAATTTCGCTGTTTTCACTAGTAAAAAAAACTTGTATGAAATTTGCATGAAATAAGATTTATTTGTATCAAATCTTATTATTAGACTTAACAAGCTTATTTTACTCTTCTGGCTTACTTAATCTCTACCTTGAGAGTGATTAATTATTTGTATTTAAAAGTTATTACCTCCTGTAGTAGAGAGTGAAGTTGCCTAAGATATCGACTTTGCTCACCCTACAATGCAATATAACACCTAACACCTAACACCTAATTAATTAAATTTCATCCGGGTTTACTCCCATGGCTCGTAAGCGAGCAGCTAGTTGCTCAGCTCGCTGTTGAACTTGCTCAGCTCGCTGTTGAACTTGCTCAGCTCGCTGTTGAGCTTGCGCTGCTTTTTCTTGGGGAGTAAACCCGGATGAAATTTAATTAATTAGGTGTTAGGTGTTAGGTGTTATATT
>JAAHGR010000175.1 GCA_010672425.1 Symploca sp. SIO2E6 | reverse complement strand
ATATTAATCGAGTCTTTATTTCTCTTATTCCAGCCAAAAACAATCACACCTACGTCATTCTTTAAGCACCAATTAATAATAAAACGTGCTGCTTTATTGATATTGTCTCTCATCTGACGATTACGCTCCCCCGTTAAAACGAGGGGCTATCTCTCGCTCACAGTTTTTTTCTGTATGCTGTTTCGGTGTCTAGGAAACTGGTGCTTAACGCCTAATGACATCTGAGGTAATCGCACAAGGCTAATACTCGGCAAATCCCTAAAACCAAGGTTCGTGCTCAACGCCTAACGGCATCTAAGGTAATCGCACATAGTAAGGGGCGTAACGTGTATTAGAACCTCCTATTGTGCTCAACGCCTAACGGCATCTAAGGTAATCGCACGGATATGCGATCGCAACTCAAACCCCGATTTCTTTGTGCTCAACGCCTAACGGCATCTAAGGTAATCGCACTGCACATCAAAGCCACTGAGAGCATCCTTCTTAACGTGCTCAACGCCTAACGGCATCTAAGGTAATCGCACATTTCCGTCGAATCTTGACCAATTTGACGGCATCGTGCTCAACGCCTAACGGCATCTAAGGTAATCGCACTACTTCTTGGCCAGTGAATTTGTCCATTTTTTGTGTGCTCAACGCCTAACGGCATCTAAGGTAATCGCACTAGCTGCTAACAAGACTTCTTCAAACTTGGTTAAGCTGTGCTCAACGCCTAACGGCATCTAAGGTAATCGCACAAACAAGGACGATGCACTAGCTGTCAACCTTAATTCGTGCTCAACGCCTAACGGCATCTAAGGTAATCGCACGAATTAACAACAGTGCAGTGGATGCGCGAAATAGATTTAGTGCTCAACGCCTAACGGCATCTAAGGTAATCGCACCCCACATCGTGGCAACCATGAGATCTAAAACGGAATAGTGCTCAACGCCTAACGGCATCTAAGGTAATCGCACGAACACCAAGAGAGAGAGCAAAGACTGAGCGATCGGTGCTCAACGCCTAACGGCATCTAAGGTAATCGCACTCATACCCATCTGCCTGAGGAAGACCAATTTGAGTGTGCTCAACGCCTAACGGCATCTAAGGTAATCGCACACAGGTAATCACCGACGTTCTGCGGATACAAGGTGTGCTCAACGCCTAACGGCATCTAAGGTAATCGCACGGCAGCCTCTGAAACCCTTACAGGATAACCCTTCCTGAACAGTTTTGCAAGCACCTCCTCAACAGGAGCCATCAAACCACAAAATCTTTGCCAAATCGCCATTTTTTTCCAAAAATATAAGCGCCAAAAACCTTGTCTAGTCTAGCTTTGAGCAATTTTGCAAGCATCTCCCAACTAATCAAAAAGGCTGAAAGCCACACCCAGTAACAACTTCAGCCATTATAAAACCAATTGTGTCTTGCACACTCAGAGATCCTTGCAAAAAATCCTTTTTGCTAAGCTAATACGCATTTAAATTGTATATTCTGAAAACAAGACAAAAACCCTCAATTCCTCTCCGCGTCCCCGCGTCTGGAGCGTCTGGAGCGTCAGTCAAAACTAGTAAATTTAGATGCTTAGCAGCTTATTTGTTTACGCCAGCCAGTAGTGCGAGCATCTTGCTCGCTAGAGGTGATAAATTATCATGCATTTAATTTGAATTTGGAATTTGGAATTTGGAATTCATTGATGACTCACCTTCCCCTAGCTTCCTCCATGCGATCTTGAGCATAGGTTGTCGAGGGAATATTCCACTTCTTCTCCCCTTCGACAATAAAACCTTCCGCTTCCATCTTAAAGATGGCATCATTAACCGTTGCCAGTAATTTATCATCCCCTTGGCGTACCCCTATACCCCAGCTTTTTTGGAGCATAGGCTCCAATGGCTGATGCCAACTTTGAGACCATTCAGGGTTTTGCAATTGTTCTACTAAACCTGATTCACCGTAGGCAAATCCGATGCAAAGTCCTTCTTTGAGAGATTTGTAAGCTTCTGAAGCTCGAAGGAAGTTAACCGTTTCAATCTTCATATATGCTAGCTTCTCGTTGTAGAAGGCATTCTCAATACTGCAAACCTTTTTCCCTTTGAGGTCTTCCCAACTTTTAATCTCACTGTCTTGCTTCGTCAGTAACCCCACTCCCGAAGAGTAGTAATTTTCACTAAATTCGATCTCTTGCCTACGTTTTTCTGTATCGGTCATCGTGGCAATTACTAAGTCAATTTTCCCTTCCTTGAGGAACTTTATGCGATTGAAAACCGTCACGGGCACAAATTCGACTTTCTTTTCTGAATCTAAAATTTCCTCAGCTACTCTACGGGCAATGTCAATTTCTAGTCCAGCATTTTTACCGTCTGAGTCCAGGAAGCCAAAGGGAGTGTGGTCTGTATTGACTCCAATAACGATTTTGTCTCTTCCCTTAATTTCTGCGAGGGTGTCTTCTGCTATAACTGCTGTAAGTTCAACAGCTTTAGTAGTTTTCGTAACCTGAGCAACTTCGATAGCCTTGATATTATCCTTAGCTTCGTTACTCTTGGGAACCTCAATTTTTGTCTCTGAACAAGCGGTGATACTTATAAGTGCTGCAACGAAACCGACAGCTAGGTTCAAAACTCGTAAAGATTGATTAAGTTTTTTTTCTTCCGTCATTATTGAATTTTTCACTCCTATGGTTGTCAGACTGCACCAATATCTGTCTTGATAACCTCCTACTTGGATTAAGGATTTTTTTTTATGGGCATACCGGATTAATTTCCCATGTTTAGCATTCTAAAGTTTGAGATCAATAATGTCAACTTATTTCACATATATGAAAACTTAATCACTCCATTTCATCTATGTGAAAATACCATCAATAATTTCACATATATGAAAATACAATCACCTAATTTCATCTATGTGAAAGCGATAAAAATCTTGCCTAGAGCACCTAACACCTAATACCTAATACCTAACACCTACTAGTTGCTCTGCTACAGCTATTGAAGAAGGAGCAAACTTCTAATAACCCACCAATAGATAGAGGAGTGAAGTAATTACAATAGCTACTTCATTCAGTTTCAATGGAATAATCCCTATTATCTAGCCCTATAGGTATAAATCAATAGGCATATAGACTATTTCTTCAGCCATATAAGCCACTAGAGTGTCAGAAACCGGGTTTCTAGGGCGCACATTTTTGGGCGCACATTTTTGGGCGCACATTTTTGGGCGCACATTTTTGGGCGCACGTCGGTGCGCCCCTACGTTGACGTGAGAGAAAAGACTTAAAACTTAACACCTAATACTTGCTCTGCTGAAGCTATTGAAGAGGTATCGAACCCAGGAAAATCTACCAAGAGGTAGAGGGAGAAAGTAACTAAGATGGCTAAGAGGAGTTTTTCAAGCATCACTCATTCTCTAGTAACAACTCTCTGGTATGATTATCTTCGGTGATTTCATCTTGGCGATAGATGATTGCAGCTAGAAATAATTGTGATTATTTGATAATAATTCGGTGATGTTAGTCACTAACAATTGGTCATTAGTTGCTCTGTGTTTCTTTCCCCCATCTTCCTTGTCTTCCCCATCTCCCCCATCTCCCTTGTCTCCCTTTTCCTCTCCATCCCCCCTTAACCCCTGGCTTATAGCCGTGGGGTTCCTGACTACAGAGAAACTCACCCAAAGCGGTAACCAAAACCACGGACAGTAATCAAATACTCTGGACTGCTGGGGTCTTGCTCTAATTTTTCTCGCAGCCAGCGTATGTGAACATCTACGGTTTTCGTGTCCCCCAGAAAATCTAAACCCCAGACATGCTCGATTAACTGTTCACGAGACCATACCCGACGAGGGTAACTCAAAAATAGTTCCAAAAGCTTGAATTCCTTAGGGGAGAGATTAACCTCCTTTCCCCGAACGGTGACACGACATTCTTGAGGATTGAGAATGATCTCTCGCCATTGCAACACTGGCGTTTGAGGCAAACAGTTGAGACGTTGGCGACGCAGTAGGGCTCGACAACGGGCAACTAACTCCCGCATACTAAAGGGTTTAGTCAGATAATCATCAGCACCTACTTCTAATCCTAAAACTCGATCAGTTTCACTAGCTTTGGCGCTGAGAATCAAAATGGGAACAGGATTTTCCTGGTAACGTAGCAAACGACACAGATCTAACCCATTAACGTGGGGAATCATAATGTCAAGGATCAGTAGGTCAAAAGGACAAGCAGTCTCAGTAGGTTCTTTGAGCTGAAGGAACTCTATAGCTGTACGTCCATCTATAGCAGTCTCCACCTCATAACCTTCTTCTTCTAGGGCTAAGACCAACATTTCTCGAATTAAATCTTCATCTTCAACTACCAGAATACGCATGGATGTTGCTAGTTCTGGACTAGAAGGACTCTGCGGTATATCGAGAGACAGCATAAAGAAAGCGAAGTTAGATGTTTGTAGTTGGCAATCGACGAATGCTCAGTGTTCGTAAACACCAAAGTCATTTTCTGGGTCTAGAGAGAAAAATAGTATAAGAAGTATCATTCTTAGCATACAGAATAGTAGAACCCAATGGTGCTACTTTGTTATATCCAGTTTACTGGGTGTAGTAGCGTGGCACAGGGTTTATACCAAATCCGCCTTTCAAACCCCCGGTTTCGCTTAAACCTTCTTTTCCTTCTGCCATCTGCCATCTGCCTTCTGCCTTATTCCCAAGATAACGGGGGTGACTAACCCAGATTTGGTATTAGAAGGAGTTTGGGGAGTATGGGAATAATAATGTAGTGCGAGCATCTTGCTCGCGTCTGATACCAAATCAATTCAGCTACAGCCCTACCAGTGAACTGACGAAAAATGAGAGTAACGCTATATACATCCAAGCCATTGGTATCCCAATAAACAGTCCAGCAATGGTCCAACCTCTTTGATGAGCCTTGAACTGTTCAATACTCCGCCACCTTCTGCTTTTCCAAGCCCATTGATTGCCTTTGGCTCCCAGAACAATTCCCATGACAAATCCTACTTGGGGTATGAAAGCCAAAAGTCCAATCCAAACCTTGTTGGTGAAAGGCCACAAGTAAGGCATCAAAAACGCGCCCCAATTCCAGCCTTTGATTTGATCTGGTACTGGCACTGAAGGATCAAATAACCCGCCACAACCGGAATTATTAATAAACCCGCTTGAGGGTACTAGCTGGTTGTCTGTAGTTGTATCTATAGCAGCTGTTCGTGCTCTTAAAGCCGAGAGGGCATCAGTTGCATTCTGGAATCGTTCCTCTAGAGCCGGTGTTGTCAACTTCTCAATCCAGTTTACCAACCTTGGACTCAGACTCACTTGCTCCTGGAAACAAATGCGCAAGTTCTGCTGAGGCAAGTCCCCTGGTGCAGTCCCCGTGAGCAAGTGAATTAATGTTGCTCCCAAGGCATAAAGATCCGATGCCGGTACTGCCCTACCGCCAAATTGTTCCATGGGAGTGTAACCATAACTGCCTACTACCGTAAATGTCGCTCCTTCCTGTGCTGCTCGATCTTGCACCGCACCAAAATCGATCAAATAAATCCTTTCATCTTCACCCCAAATCAGATTACTGGGTTTAATGTCGCGATGCAGCACTGGGGGATTGAGTTGATGGAGAAATTTAAGAATGTTGAGCACATCCGCCGCAATTTTGCGAACTTGCTGTTCACTAAAGCGTTGACCCTGATTCAGTTGTTCCTTGAGGGAAACACCAGGGATATATTCCTGTACCAAGCCAAACCAGAGGTAGCGCTCATCAATGTGAAAATAGTCTCGATATTTAGGAATCCGAGGATAATTGAGCTGTTTGAGTATTTGTGCTTCCCGCTCAAATAGCTTTAAATTGTCCCACTGCACCTCACCCCCAAAACTCAGCAGTTTGACAATCACTGATTCAGTGGTTGAGACTCCGAGATCCTCCGCCAACCAAGTTTGGCGTCCCGCATTCTGTCCCAATTTTTGCTGGAGTTGATAGCGAGACTCTTCCGGAGTCCCCTGGCGAATGTGTAATATCTGTCCTGGTTGCAGCATTGCGTTTTTGCTTCCCTCCTGGCTCTTCTTCTAATGTAGCTAGAACGAGGATGAGTAATGAGCACCTGAGGGTGAATTAAAAATTAAAAATTTGCCTAGTAGGTTGGGTAGAGCTTTCTTTGTGACCCAACACAGGGTATTCCGGTGTTTGCTTAGTGAGGTTGCGCTCGCACTACAGAGAGGATTGGAAGAATTAAGAATTGTTTTTTCTCAATTCTCAATTCTCAATTCTAAGACTTGATATTAAAATCAATACGATCAATCCCCCTAAAATACCCAAAACCTGAGTAGTTCTGTTGCTTTTCGCCAGAATTTCCGAGTAAGATAGTTGGTGATTTTGAATCAGTAAGAAGGAATGGGGATTAAAGAGGAAAGGCAAGCCACGACTCAAGAGTAAACGCAGAAAGAAATTAAGACTCCATAATCGTTTCCGTAAGGGGTCTTGATTGTATTGCCAAGGATAACTAATTTGTACTAAGCGGATTAAAGCTTTGATATCCGGTTGGCGCAACTTTTCATAACGAGGCAGGGCTTCCGAGAGATGATCTTGAGTCTGAGCTAAAGTTTCCTGCAAAAGATAGACATCTTCTAAAGCAGAATTCACCCCTTGTCCAATATCAGGGGGAAAACAATGAGCTGCATCTCCCAATAAAATGACCCCTGTTCCTTGATTAGCTTCCGGTTGTCCCCAGATGCGATACAAGCCTGAACAATATTGAGGTATGGGAAACTTCCCTCCACCACTGGAGGCAAATCTGGCTATTTCTTCAGGGGAAATCATCTTTTCTAGGGGTAGTTGAGGAAAGGCTTGTTTGAGGAATTGTTCAACCTCTTCTTTCGTTTCTAATTGCCAGATTTTATGCTCTGGGTAGGTTATAATATTCGCTGTTCTGGGTTGAGCGGGATTTTTCAAGGGTAATAACCCCAGAGAAATTGCCTGGTTACGTCCTTTAAAATTAGACCTAATGGCGTAAGCCATGGTCGATTGAGCTAAATCCCCTTCTTTGTCTGATAAGGGGAATTGGGGAGGAAGAGTGAGAACTTTGTATTTTAAACCAGTACTAGGAGAAGGGAATTGTTGCATGGCAAAGGCATGGGACTTTTCCTGTTCCCATTGATGAAGAGTTTGACGCACAATCGAGTTTAAGCCATCACTACCTACTACCAGAGTAGGAGTAAAACTCAACTGTTGCTTGTCCCTAGATTGAGCAATAATTGTTAAATTCTCTTGATGCTGTTTAATCTCTATACATGTGGTTTGAAATAAGATCCGAATCGAATCTCGCCAATGTTGAGCAATTTCTTGATAAAATAGCTCCACGAAAGTGGCTCTTGGCAACCAGTAGGCAGTTTGGCGCTGAGAATCGGCAATTGGTAATTTAGTGGTTTGGCGTTTACCGTCTTTTTGAATGAGAGTAAAGTAAAAGTCGGTACTAGGGACACTCACATCAGCTAGTTTAGGAGTTAACCCTAATAAATCGGTTAATTTCTGCCCCCGCCCATCAATTTGATAACTAAAGGATTTATCTGGCTCGTAATAGTCTGCCGATGGTCTTTTTTCCAGAACAGTAATCTCTGTCCAACCTCTTTGGGCTAACATTAAAGCTGCTCCTAATCCCGCCGGACCGCCTCCGATGATGACAACGTTTTTCTGGTAAGGATAATTCATTAGTAGGTTGGTCTTAATATTTATCGTTGGGACAAGGCAGAGGGCAGAAGGCTCCAAGGCAGAAGGGAAGAGGATTTTAGTCCCCTTAATATTTGTCAACATACTTTCGTTTATTTATGCCTACCTACTTTGACAAGCCACAACTCTTATCTTCTGGGAACTCCATGCATGAAAATTCCTTTCTCCGCGTCCCCGCGTCTCTTTTCATATCTACTCAAGTTTAATATAGTTTAACAACAGGCAAACCTCGTTGAGGTATACTACTAATAAACCTGTGACAGATGGATTCTAATCGATAGAAGCAAAGCAAATTCAAAATACCAAGCAAGACTGGGATTAAAACGATTTTTAAAGGAAAATTGATTACGATCAACAATAATGCTAAAATTCCCGATATTGCTGTGAAACCTTGACAAAAACCTTGAATTTTAGTCAATAACAAGAGAGATTGCCGACAACTAGGGCAATGCTTGGTATGTCTGTGCCAGCGATCATATAATTGCTCATCACTTAATTCTGGAAAAGCTGCTGCTGTTACTCCCTGCCATGCCGGTTTACCCCCAGCAAACTTATCTAACCATTGCCGAAAAGTAACGATCCCAAAGTCGGCAACAGCAGGCAGGAAATAGGAATTTTGCCAAGTTTGCTCTTCTACAGCTTCGTTCACAGTTTGAGAGTGCATCATTGCTAAATCTTGGTTACTTAATTTGTAACTAGATGCATGTTGTAACCCAGTGAGTAAATATTTGGGCAGCAGCTTCAACCAAAAGTTACGTTTGGCTGGGGCTCCAGGAAGAATAAATTTACCAATCTGCTTACAATAACCTGGTTTGGTGGGTACAAAATACAACTGAAACCAGGCAGATTTACCGTTGGCATATTTGTAGACTGTTGTATTAGAACAAGGTGGAATAAACTGCCGGGTAGCATCCATATCTTGATTGAAAATATTGTAACCAGAATGCTTCAAGGTAAAACCAGCTTCACCAGAAATTTCTCCCAACAGGGCAAAATGTTCTATTGGTATCGCTCTTTCGGGAGAAAAGCCAGCAATCCCTTCATGCAAAAATTGGGCGTGAGAAGGGTCAAAACTACTTTCAACAGAGACGGTATAGCCAACTGGAACTTCTGACATAAACCAATCATTCCCAGAATGTTCAACCTGATCTTCCGGCATCACCGCAGGTTCCTTGGCAGTGCTATCGGCAAAAGCAGTAGAACTAGAATCTGGCCAGATCCAAAGTAATCCTTGCAGAAGTTGAGTAGGATATATTATTACTTGCGATCGCTCACTCTGACAAGCAGTTGCTAAAGCTTTTTCATCCCTCAACATGGGCATATGGGTACATTTGCCTGCACTATCAAAGCACCAACCATGATGACGACACATTAAGGTTCCCTGTTCAGTGATTTTCCCTAAAGATAACTGCGCCAATTTATGGGGACAAGTATCATCCATGGCAATCCATTTTTCCTCTTGATCTCTCCAGATTACCAGTCTTTTGCCCAGCAAAGTGATGGGAGTTGGATGAGAGGGGTCTAGATAGCTGACAGGAGTTACTGGATACCACTGTTTCGTCCAGGAAAAGTTAGTTACCATCTTCATCTCAATTGCCAAGGGAGCAGTATAATTATATCAGGGTACAGGCACTGATATCTTATGCCTTAGGGATTTCCTATAGAGTATAAAATTGATGGCAGTAAATTTGATAGTTTTTGGGGGATACAGCTGATGAAGAGAATCTTGTATTATCATCAACAATCACACTTTTCGCGTAAAATCCGCATCTTGTTAGCAGAGAAACATTTGGCTTGTGAGTTACAACCAATTGATTTGCGCCATAAACCCCCTGAATTTCTGCAAATTTCTCCTATTGGTCGAGTACCAGTGTTGGTAGACGAAAATGGGACAGTTATTTGGGATTCTACATTAATCGCCGAGTATCTCGATGAAACCTATCCACAACCTCGTTTTTACCCTAGTGATCCTCAAACCAAGCTGGAATGTCGTAAATGGGAAGAACTAGCAGATAATTTAGGTGATAATATCATTAACTTATGGGTACTCAACTTGACTAAAAATATAACCTCCCCTCGATATCGTACCAAATTAGAGACGTCAATTAATCGTCTTATACCAATTTTCGAGCAACAATTATCCCAGTCTAAATACTTATTAAGCGAGGAAACCTGGACAGCAGCAGATGTAGCCGCCTTATGCTCTTTCGGGTACTACAGCTTTCGTTTAAATGAAGATTGGTTGTTGCAGTATCCTCATTTAAAAGATTGGTTCAACCACTTACATGAGCGCGAGTCAGTAAACTCAACTGTTCCTCAAAAAATTGAGCAGTAGGATGCCCGTAGGGCTGTTGGCACGTCTCTACATATAGCGGGATAACGAAAAATCGTGATGTGGGGGGTCACAACCCTGATTCACCAGCAGTATCCTGGGATGGGGATTGGTATAAGTTGATAACCTAGACAATAGCAATCGCTTTGGACAAATGTTGTTGAAACCGCAAATGAAATGAGTAACCTGGATTCAGGGAAATATCGGAAACTACTAGTAGAAGTCAAGCAGCGCATTCGTGAGGCTCAGTACCAATCCCTCAAAGCAGTCAACAAGGAATTAATACCAAATCCGGTTTAGTCACACCCGTTTTGAGACAATCGCGAAACTTGCTCTGAGACGTTGCATGCAACGTCTCTACAGGGTGGGGTATAGCGTGTTTATGTATACCGGATTTGGTATAATTAGTCTTTATTGGGATATTGGACAGTTAATTGTGACCCGTCAACAGGGAGAAACCTGGGGTAAGTCAGTAGTCGAACAACTGGCAAAAGACTTACAAGCGGAGTTTCCAGGTATCAGTGGCTTTTCGGTTCGCAATATCTGGAATATGCGAAATTTATATCTCACCTACTCTCAAAATGAAAAACTGCAACCATTGGTTGCATAAATTGCTTGGAGTCATAATTTGGTTATTATGCAAAAGTGTAAAGATGACTTACAGCGAGAGTTTTATATCCGGATGACGCAGAAATTTGGCTGGACAAAAAATGTTTTGATTCACCAAATTGAGAATCAAAGACAAATAACGTTTGCATCCCACGACTAAAGTACGTGGGATGAGCTTAACAAAATGGAATGTTCCCCTTGGTTACTTAATTTGTAACTATATGGGAATATGGGTAGATTTCACCACCCAATCTACTTGATGCGCTTCAATAACATTTGGTACTTCCAAACGCTGTCTCATCCGATAAAGTACCTTTTCAGGCACCCGATGAGTGCGGTGCTGATTACGTCGTAGTAACTCTTGCCAAGGGGATTCCAAGTAAACAATGCGAATCCTTCCCTGATAATTGGCAAACAGACGAATCAATGTACCCCGCAGTTGGCGACTGAGATTAGTGGCATTCCAGACAAAAGATTGTCCACTGCGCAGATATTCTTTAGCGATCGCTTTTGCGGCATTTACTACTATACCCTGCTTATCTGTCGGTGCAATACCCATTTGCTGCCGCAGTCTATCCAAGGAGATTACCGGCAACTCAGGAAGATTTTCCTGAATCCAGGTATCTTTGCCGACACCTGGTAATCCTGCCATAAGTACTACTTGCAACCGGGTATCGTCATAAGCCTGATAATTGGGGTTACTATGTTCCTTGTGAAAATAGACAAACCGACTATGGGGTGAAGAGAAGGATCGGGGTTGGTCAAAACAGTAGTTTTCCAGAGCAAATTCCCGGAAAAACTCGATCCGCTCTAATAATTGAGCTTGATCCTCACAATAACGCCCCCGAACGTCAGCTTCTGCTAGCATTGACAGTAGGTCACAACGGATAATTTGACTAGTTTGAATTACGCTTTTTTCTGGGTTGGACTTATCCCAAAACCATAAGGGTAAACTACCGTATCTTACCAAAGCGACAATTGCCTCCCTTGCTGGTAAAGGTACAGCTAGATCCCAGAGTATTTGTTGGGTCATTTTTGCTCCCTGGAGTACATGACCCTTCGAGGTAATGCTACCATCAGCTTCTTTTTGGGTATAGGCAGGCTTAGCGACATCATGAAGTAAAGCCGCAGCAAATAATATTGAACGTTGTTTAGGTGGTAAGACTCGCCATGCAGGTAGGGCAACTAATGCCTCACACACTAATTTAGTATGGATCAGCACATCCCCTTCTGCATGGTAAAGTGGATTTTGGGGACAATCAGCAAGCGATCGCAACCAATCAAATTCTGCTTCCAAGGCTGACCAATCGATCCACGAGTCTTGTTCCTGAGGACAATAAGGGAAAGTCCAGGATTTTGCTGAGATGTTCATGGGAATTGGGAATTGGGAATTGGGAATTGGGAATTGGGAATTGGGAATTGGGAATTGGGAATTGGGAATTGGGAATTGGGAATTGGGAATTGGGAATTGGGAATTGGGAATTGGGAATTGGGAATT
>JAAHGR010000174.1 GCA_010672425.1 Symploca sp. SIO2E6 | reverse complement strand
GACTCTGCTATCAATGTATTATTGTGTGGAGACCCACCCCTAACCCCTCCCAGGAGGGGAATTAGAGGCTCCCCCTCCTGGGAGGGGGTTGGGGGGTGGGTTAGCGGGATTGATGCTTCCTACTCCTAATTCCCAATTCCCAATTCCCCATTCCCCATTCCCTATTCCCTTATATAAGCAACAACCATACCACCAGTGGAAACTAAGGCAACTGCTGAAGGTATAAGAGGAACCCAACTACCTTGTATTAACAGACCTAAACAAAGACCGTATAAAATACTTAAAGTTCCGGTAACTAGACCTATTCGGAGCCATAATCGAAAACGGCAGACAATTAGACCCCCCGCCAAAGACCAACACCAAACCCACAAGAATTCACTTCCCAAAGGCCAAGCTGTTAACAGGGGACGTTGATCCAAAACAGCGCTGAGCATTTGACTCACCATATGTGCTTGAATAACGACTCCTGGCATTTGTTTTTGGCCTTGATTACTAGGAGTTGAGAGATAATCATTGAAACTACGTGCAGTAACACCAATTAACACAATACGGTCTTTAACTAGATCCGGATTGAGTTTACCCTCTAAAACTTCTCCCACACTAATACTGGGAGCAAAATCCTGGAGAGAATGGTTTTGATGGGAGCGATAATTAAGTAGAATTTGGTGGGCTCCAGCATCAATATTTTGGTAGCCACCGGTGTGGGGTTCCAAGCGTTTAAAGATTGTTTCCCCAAGCTGCAAGTGGTGATCCTTGGTGAATGTTGGTGAAATTCCTTCTGCTTCCAAATAGCGGAAGGCGAGTTCGCTACTGAAGGAGTAGGAGGCTTGACAAGCAGATGCTGGTTCTGGAGTTAAAGCTAGTAGATGACGACGAAGAACATTGTCTTGGTCTAGTACAACATCGCTAAAACTCAGGTTTTCGATAGGGATTTCTGGTGGAGGTTGGACACCAGGATCTTGAGTTTGGGGATTAGAGACTTTGCACACCCCAACGAGGTAAGTACTTGTTTCTAGACGTTGTTTTAAATCTGGATGTTCCCCTCCCACAGGAAAGTCACGATATAGATCCAAGCCAATGGCTCGTGGTTGATGGGATTCGAGAATTGTTAATAGCTGAGTTAGGGTTTTATCTGATAGGGATGAACCACGTCTTTCCTGTTGAGGCTGCTCCAGAACATCTTGTTCTGTGACTTTAACGATTAATAAACGGGAATCGGGAAATTCCACTGGTCTTTGGCTCATCAAATGGTCAAAAGCCTGTAATTCTAAGGATTGAAAGATACCCAAATACCGGATACCCATCAGTAATGCAGTAACCACTAAACTGAGTAAACTAACTTTTAGGAATCCCGGTTTTCCCTTAAAGCTTGGTTGTCTTTGCCTTAATCTTGGTTCAGAAACAGGAATAACCGCAGTTTCCCGAATCTGGTTATTGCATAAATCTTGCCAAGTTGGGGGTAATACCGTGGGGTTTTGGCAAATTATCGGTAACCAAGTAGCACAAGGAAATTTATCTTCCAAACCTTGCAATCTTTCTCTAGCTTCCCTGACGGCAAGATAAAAAGACTCACCGCGAGCAAAGGCTTGCAAGAAATACTTTAAAAATTCTTGAGCTACCCGATCCGGTACCGGCTCCCGCATCACGATGATTTGCGGAATCTGTAAATCTGTCAGATTGCTAGCTAAACCTAAGCCATCACAAGAGTTAAAAATAGCAATTTGGAGCCCCCGTTCTACAGCTTTTCTGAGGGCATTTCTCAGGTCTTCAATGGTTAAACTATCGGTTTGATTAACATACATATGCCCAGTTACGCCATTAAGGGTACTGGAACTATGACCGGCAAAAAAGAAAATGTCCCAGTCTTGACGCCACAGTTCATCAGTGAGTTGTTGCAGTTGAGGTTCTACCAGGAAGCTGACTTCCGCATGAGGCAACTGCTCTAACACCTGTCGGTCTGCTTGAATATTAATACCAGTACTATTACCAATAATCGCTAAAATCTTTACCTTATCTGTCACTGCATCCAATAAACCATCCTGCTTCTGCACATGCAGCGCACTAATTGCAATTTCAATTTTCGGGTAGCGATCGCATAAATCCCACAAATGCCAAGGTAGCTTCCTTAAGCCAATATCTTCGGTTTGAATAATGAGGCGAATTTCATCCCCTGGCATTAACTGTTCTAGTAATTTTTCCCTCACTGGGTAAAATGATTCTGAACGTAGCCAACGATTAAACTGACTTTGCAAAACCTGGGCTGCATTGAGGCAATCCTGGGTTAGGAATTTCAGGGAAACATTAGTAATCTGAGAAGCAGGCTTTTCTAATCGCGATCGCAAGCCTAAACCTGCATAACTTTGAACCCAACCACTGTAATACTGGCGAATTTCTGGAGCAGGAGGTAGTTTTCCTGTAATCTCTAAGGAGAAAAGTTGTCCATCTTCTCCCATTTGTAGGGTAACACTAAACCCTTGTACAAAGTTACCATCTCCCAGTTTCAGGATAACCAATTTCCCCACAATTACTTCTCCTTAGTTATTGGTTATTTGTTGTTTGTTATTTGTTGTTCGTTGTTTGTTGGTTGAACAACAATCCTTGATAACTAATAACCAATCAATAACATTCTGCCTTGGAGCCTTCTGCATTCTAACTTTTCATACCAGTGTAAATCAAAGTACAAAATCTTCTACAATGCTGGCATCACCTAGAGCAATTTGAACACTGAATAGCTCTCCCGGCAAACCGCTGAACTGCAATTGAATGTAATTATCTTCACTTCTTGATTGAGCTTCCAGGAAGACCAAGCCAGATTCATCAAGTACAGTGAGTTGGAGTTGTGGCAGCAGATAAATTTCCCTACCAAGAGGATGTACCTGGAGGAGAATCTGCTTTTTCTGGTCAGATTCTGGAATTAGTTCAATAATCAGAGCCACACGATAATTGGTCAGCCGTGTCCCTAAATCAATCAACTTGCCACGCTTCACCACTAGTTCTAGATTATCCTCTTGGGTAAGATCCCTTTTTCTAAACTGGTAGGCAAACTGGGGTTCAGCTGGATTCAACAAGGTATCAACAGCTTGCCAACCTGTTTCAAAAACCTCTGCCAACCATTGGCTCAAATTCACCCTAGTCCTTTCCACCGCCGCAGCAGTTGCAGCAAAAGCAGCAGTTGTCACTGGTTGAAAATAGTCAAATACATCTTCAATCGGTGTGAGTTGACTAATGAGTAACTCCTCGGTTGCTACTGTTTGGGTAAATCCCAAGATAGTGGCTTCTAGGGAAGACTCATCTATCTGAACTAAAACATAGCCAATGCGTTCTTGCCAAATTTCTGGAGGAATGTAGCAGCTTGACTGCTGGGCTCCCAGAGGACGACATTCTAAACGACCGACTCCAACTACTTCCAAGTCAGCCACGTTAGCAACCATACGCATTAACGGGTTCCAGCTATCACTAACTTCTAGGTTAGTCGGCACATCCATCATCTGGAAGTAGCTATTTACCACAGACACCGCTAGGGTATTTAACCGGACTTGTTCTGCTTTCTCAGGGGTGAGTTGCTCAGCAGCAAACTGTTCCGCTGCATGACGTGCCTCCTGAGTAATCGGCAATGTTAAAGCAAAATCTTGGATATCATAGGTGTTGTAAGTCATGGTCGTACTCTCGTTGTTCAGTGATTGCTCATTTAGCTATCAGCTATCAGCTATCAGCTATCAGCTTTCGGCTATCAGCTTTCAGTTAGAGTTTTAGAACCTTGGAAGCCTCTTTCCTTCTGCCTTGCAGCCTCCTGCCTTGCAGCCTCCTGCCTCCTGCCTCCTGCCTCCTGCCTTCAGAGTCCTAATCGAACTCTTACTAAAGATATCCCTCCGACTCGGCAAATTTACGCAAAAGGGGTAAACATTTTCTTTGATAAAAACTACTTAAGGTAGAAATGGGGAGCCCCAACTCCGCTGCCAGATCTTTCCAAGTCGCTTCTGGAGGTAAACGCCGCTGGATTAACATTTGTGCTGTTACCTGGGAATCCTTAATGTGTATCCGCCTTAATTCACCATCCGGGTCAGTTTGCACCCATTGACTCAACTGTTCGAGCAAAGGAGGAACCCCAGGTTCAGCTGCCAGATTTTCCACCAAATCAGTTGTTGGACTACCATCCCCTGGATGTTCCGTCGTGATGTTAACGGTTTTCTCTCGCTGCTTTTGTGCTTCTATACGAAAATCTTGGAGGCGTCGCTTCAGATAGTAATTGAGCCAGGTGACAATCGTAGCACGCTCAGGATCATAGGCTTTACCTGTGTTATTTTTCCCTTCGCAGATATTCTGGCAGAAATAGATCCAGGTCTGTTGCAAGGCATCTTGATAGTAAGGGGTATATTCTTGCCACAGCTTTTTGCTGAGTAAGCGAATAATCTTGGTTAAAATTTTCCGGCGCTGGGGACTCCCTGGTGGATAGCTACAGGCTTCTTCTACCAGTCGGCGCAGCTGTTCCTCTATCATTTGTTATTGGTTATTGGTTGTTTGTTGTTTGTTGTTTGTTATTTGTTGTTTGTTGTTGGTTGTTTGTTGTTTGTTGTTGGTTGTTTGTTATTGGTTGTTTGTTGTTGGTTGTTTGTTTTTGGTTGTTTGTTGTTGGTTGTTTGTTTTTGGGGGTTCGGGAATTGGGAATTGGGAATTGTCTTCCTGTCTCCCTTGTCTCCCTTGTCTCCCCCATCTCCCCATCTTCCCATCCCCCCATCTCCCCCCACTCCCCACACTCCTCATCTCTTAGCCTTTCTGGGCATCGGTAAACCCCGACTAGAATGAAAGTCTTGTTGTACCTTGTAAGTTAAGCGCCGGGAAATGTTGCGCACGATTTGGCCCAAGAGGCGATTGCCTGTAGTTTGAATCAGAGACTGAGGCAACTTTTGGATAAACTTGGGAAAGCATAAAAATACTTTTAGGTCAAGAGTCCACTCCACACGGGTGATAACTGGTGGTAGCTGTTCATAATCACTATTTTGCCCCTGAAGATACTCTTTAGTGGGAATTTCTACAAAAGTTTGAGATGCCTGAAAGTCAACATCATAATTTTGAGGTATATAATCTGGTATAGGGATCGTCCGAATGCAATAGATACCATTCTCCTTAGGTAGCAGTTCTAAAGCAATTTTAGGTTCCAACTCGTAGCCAAAAGCTCCAAACTGCCCTATGACCAAGGCATAACTATGTGCTCCAATCGGTTCTACCTCCATAGGGTCGGCACAGCGACGAAACCACTCCTGGTGAGCATCCAGATAGGCAGCAACTTCCTCAGCCTCGGCATACATCTCCATACAGTCTTGAAAATGACTTTGAAACTGGGTAAATTCACCACTTAGGTTAGGTACTTGTGTCACTAAAATTTCATTCCCTACAAAACTGGCTCTAGCATCCAAGTGCTTTTGCTTCAATTGAATCAGTTGATGGTCAGCAAATGGCGAATGCATCTATTATTCAGCTCCTGTTGTATTAGTTACCTGTTACCTAGAGAGCCAAGCCGGTATTCCTTAGAAACCGGGTTTCTTGTAAGAATAACGACGAAATATCAGCATTTTTCCACAGAAACCCGGTTTCTGGACTGACGCTCTAGATCTCAGAATGCTCACTTTCCTTTAGCCAATTTAAGATAAACACCAGTAAATTGAGCAAAAGTTCTACAATAATTGAAGAATTGGAGCTAGCAAGCCAAAGCTCGCTAAGATTGCTTCCTCAGGATAGCCTGTGAGGCAAAAATTTAACCATAGGGAGTTTACCAATAGAAGGATGAAAGCATTTGTAGCCGGAGCAACAGGGGAGACGGGACGCCGCATAGTCAAAAAGCTGGTTGAGCGTAACATTCAGGTTCGTGCTCTAGTACGGAACTTAGAAACAGCGAAAGTAATTCTACCAGCAGAGGCGGAATTAGTGGTGGGAGATGTGCTACAACCAGAAAGTCTCAAAGCAGCGATCGCAGATAGTACTATACTCCTATGCGCCACAGGTGCTAGACCAAGCTTTGACTTGACACAACCCTATAGAGTGGACTGCGAAGGCACTAAAAATCTGGTGGATGTAGCCAAGAGCAAGGGAATTGAGCATTTTGTTCTCGTATCTTCCCTCTGTGTATCCCAATTTTTCCATCCTCTCAATCTGTTTGGGCTGATTTTGGTGTGGAAGAAGCAAGCAGAGGAATATCTCCAGAAAAGTGGCTTGACTTATACCATTGTGCGTCCCGGAGGGCTGAAAAATGAAGATAATTCAGATCAAGTGGTCATGTCAGCGGCAGATACCTTGTTTGAAGGTAGTATCCCACGGACTAAGGTAGCACAAGTTTGTGTAGAGAGCCTGTCAGAACCAGAAGCGCACAATAAAATAGTAGAAGTGATTGCCAAGAGTGAGGCTCCAGAGAAAAACTGGACTCAACTATTTGCTAGTGTTACTTGAAGTAGGGAATGGGGAATGGGGAATTGGGAATTGGGAATTGGGAATTGGGAATTGGGAATTGGGAATTGGGAATTGGGAATTGGGAACAAGGAACAGCCCATTTTCATCCTCTGGTGGTGAAATTTTTTCATGGGGACTACCTCCTGCCTCCTGCCTCCTGCCTCCTGCCTCCTGCCTCCTGCCTTGCAGCCTTCTGCCTTGCAGCCTCCTGCCTCCTGCCTTGCAGCCTCCTGCCTCCTACTTCCTACCTTGAAACCTTCAAAGCAATAGTATGATGTCCAGCTCGATTTTTGGGCAGTGTGAGGATTTTGGTACTTGGTAATTCATTAGCTCAAAATTCACACCTAACAAAATTTGCCGGACATTTACCATGAAGCGTATCGTTACCATCATCACTGTCTTGGTGTTAATCACCTGGGCAATAGAATTGCGTTCAGGATCTTGGCAAAGACAACTACCAACTTACTACAGTGGTGTCTCTGGTACACCCCCACTAGTAATGAAGGGAGGTGATCCCTATATTCGAGCCTTAATGCGAACCATAACTGCTAGTGAAGCCAATGATCCCCAACCCTATACCCTGTTGTATGGGGGTAAGCGCATCCAGAATTTGAGGCGTCATCCTGGGCGCTGTGTCACGATTGTTGCTGGTCCGAATAAGGGTAACTGTACCACGGCAGCGGGACGGTATCAGTTTATTGACACCACCTGGCAGGAGAAAGCCATGCTCTATCATCCAGGACCATCCGGCTTTTTACTCTGGAAGAATTACAGCTTTGAGGCACAATATCAAGATGCGGTAGTTTATGCTTGGTTAAGTGACAAGCAAGCCTGGGATATGGATATTTCCCGAAAACTCCAGCAAGGGAAGTTGGATGAGGTATTACGCAAGCTTTCTGGTACTTGGACTAGTCTAGGTTATGGGATAGAAGATAATGTGATGACTAAGAAGTTGCCCAAAATTTATCAGCGTATGCTCACAGAAGAACTCGAAGCAGCTGGGTGATTAGGGTCTGCTGAATAAGTAGCAAGTAACAAGTAACAAGTAACAAGTTTTGAAGTCTAAACTACAGATTTCCGGGTTAAAGTGTAAGGTTTTTGAGTCCATAAAACTCTTCGTCGAGAATCTGCTCCATGGTACATGGGCAAGCAATAGGGTATTCTTTTTTAGAATAAGGGTTCTGCTAAATTGGCATTTTTGCTAGTAATTTATCATTCTTATTCTAGAAAAGCCTTAAAGTTTTCTCCTTAAGGCTTGATCAAGGCAGATTTTGACAGCCAAAAGCTGACAGCTGAAGTGCTGATAGCTTTTAGCTGAAAGAGCTTAAATCAACTTCACAGCCTTCAAACCAAAAAACAGCACGAGGGCAACCCCTGTGAAACCACCTAGGATAACAAAGTAAGCAACTACTCCAAACATTGATCTTTCTCCAGAAAAACTCTTATAACTACATTGAATCATTTTCTGAGCTAGAATACAGCCAAAAGTGAGTTAAAAAAAAGGGCTTGGCGATGAATTCTATTATTCGTGTTAGTATACCGCAAAAATCTTATGATATCGCGATTGCTAAGCAGCTGCCCGAAGGGAGCATCGCTAAGGAGACAACAGCAGAGGGGGTCTCAGCAGGGGGTTTAGATGATTTGGGAGTTTGGCTAAGCCGCCTGAAATTGGGTAAAAAAGTTTTAGTGGTATCTAATCCAGCAATTTTTCGACGATACGGGGAAAGAGCGATCGCGGCTCTGAAGTTGGTAGGATTCGAGGTATCTAGCTGCACCCTCCCAGCGGGTGAGCGCTACAAAACTCTCACATCGATTCAAAAAATCTATGATGCTGCCTTAGCACAACGTTTGGAGCGATCCTCAACTATGGTGGCTTTAGGAGGTGGAGTGATTGGTGATATGACTGGTTTTGCTGCTGCCACCTGGTTACGGGGAATTAACTTTGTTCAAGTACCGACATCTCTGTTGGCCATGGTAGATGCCTCCATTGGCGGCAAAACCGGTGTGAATCATCCCCAAGGCAAAAACTTGATTGGTGCTTTTTATCAACCGCGATTTGTTTTAATCGATCCTTCGGTACTCAAGACATTGCCACCACGGGAGTTGCGTGCGGGGATGGCAGAGGTGATTAAATATGGTATTATTTGGGATGCTGAACTTTTTGCTCAGCTGGAGGCAGCTAAGCGTCTTGACCAATGGCGCTACTTAGACAAAGATTTGTTAGCGATGATCCTGATTCGCTCCTGCCAAGCTAAAGCTGATGTTGTCAGCAAAGATGAGCAAGAAGCTGGGTTAAGGGCAATTTTGAACTATGGTCACACCATTGGTCATGCAGTAGAAAGTTTGACTGGCTACAAATTAGTTAATCATGGAGAAGCTGTAGCCATTGGCATGGTAGCAGCAGGTAAAATTGCGGTTAAACTTCAGCTGTGGCAAGAGGAAGAGGCTCAACGTCAGGATGCCTTGATTAAAAAAGCCGGGTTACCTACTCAGTTGCCAGCTGGACTCGATACTGAAGCGATTCTTAATACCTTGCAAACAGATAAGAAGGTTCAAGATGGTAAAGTAAGATTTATCTTACCTACCCAGATTGGTCAAGTGACTGTGACAGATCAAGTACCAAGGGATGTGATTAGGCAAGTAATAAGCATCTGATATTATGTCCGGTTGAATACTTATCATTAAGGCTGACGCACCGGACGCAGGGACGCGGGGACACGGAGAAGTTTTTATCGCAAGCGATTAGGCGGACATGATATGAGATGTAGGGAGTAGGGAGCAGGGAGTAGAATACGGAATTTTATTCCCAATTCCCAATTCCCAATTCCCAATTCCCAATTCCCAATTCCCAATTCCCAATTCCCAATTCCCAATTCTCAACTCTCAATTCTCAATTTAAATTGCTCCCAAGAGTCTACCGTCATTGCCACATCAATCAAATCTTCTAGTTGTTCAACACTGAGTCTTTGTAGACGATACTGAACTTCGCTTGGTACAGATGATGGGAGCCGTCGCTCTAGTAATCGCAGCAATAACCTCTGAGCCTCTTCCTGACGTCCTTCTTGTCGTCCTTCTTGTCGTCCTTCTTGTCGTCCTTCTTGTCGTCCTTCCTTACGACCTCGTTCGATCCCGATTCTCTCAACATTAGTAATATAAGGCATATTTAGCTCCTGTTCGTACTCGCTTATCTCTTGAATAAAGGCTTTCTCTAATCCCTTTGGCAATTTCATCACCCAGTCAATAACATGAAACAGGTTGAGCACATCTTGTCGCTGATAACCCTGCTCATATAATCTCCTGGTTAAAGCCATCTTCCAGGCTTGACGCTGCTGTTGATTTCCACGGGTTTCCAGGGACTTGAGGTGAGCCATGATAACTGTAGCAAAGGGATTGTCATCTTGTTCCAATTCCTCCCATCTTTCCTTGTAGTCTAACAGTTTCACCATCAGAAACTGGAATTCGACTTTACAACCCAAGATGGTGCTTTTAAACTTGGTGGGTCGCCAACGGGAATTACCATCGCACAGAACCGCTAGACTAAGAACTGAGTGGTTGTAGCGATCGCCAATACGATGGTTGTAGGTGTACATTCTTTGGGCAAAGTTAGTTTCTCGCTTTCCCTGCACTTCTACATGGATCAAAATCCAGGTTTCTTGGCCATTAACGAGCCAGACTTGTACTAATTTATCTGCAAAGCGTCGTCCAATTTGAGCATCCCGCACGACTTTCTGTAGTTCCTTATCGAGGAATTGACAAGAACGAGACCAGTCAATGGCAGGATGAATCTGAGGGAAACACAGACGGATGAAGGGTTCAAAGTACCACTCCAAGGTATCTTTCCAAGGGGAGTCGAAGTCGGTTCGGGCTTTACTCATGGGGGAGTGATAGTAGGCAATGAATGGCATACTATCAGAATAATTAATCTTATACTCAGATCTTGCCAAGGAGTTTTCCTAATCTCCGCGTCCGGTGCGTCAACCAATCTTATTATTCATCCAAGTAATCAGTTGCTGTAGTTCAGTTTCTGCCATGTGTCGGACATTATCTTCCGAGGGAAACACCTCTTGCTCTACTTCCTCTTTATATTGTTTGATCGTATCAAGAGTTAGAGTCTGATAGTCCTGATATTTTTTGGCTAGTCTAAGCTTGAAAGGGGTAATACCTAAAATATCGTTGACGATGAGAACTTGTCCATCGGTAAACCTACCTGAACCAATGCCAATTGTCGGTACTCTAGAGTTTTGAGTAATAATTTGCCCTAACTCTTCGGGAATTAACTCCAACACCAGCATAAATATACCTAGTTGCTCTAGGGTTGCTGCACCTTGAATCAATTCCTTAGCCTGCTCAAAATTTTTCCCTTGTACAACTTTCTTGTGGTGAGTTTGTGGCAGTAGACCAAGATGACCAGAAACTTCTACATTATGCTCGATGAGATATTTAACTACCTCTTCACGAACTCCCTCTAACTTAATACCATCAGCACCATGAGATAAAAGGATTCTGGCATTATCTAAAGCTTGCTGGGGAGTTTCATAGGAAGCATAGGGCAAATCAGCTAGAATGTAACTCTGGTTTGCTCCCCGTCGGACAGCTTTGAGGTGATGGACGATATCCTCCATCGTTACTTCGGTTTCATCTTGGTAACCGAGAATATTAGTACCGACGCTGTCTCCGACAAACAAGATATCCACTCCTGCTTGCTCTTCCAGGAGAGCCGTGGGGTAATCATAACAAGTTAGTGCTACAATTTTTTGCTGAGCTTGCTTTTTAGTTAAGAGATACTCAGAATCTTTCTTCCTAGGCAGACTTGACATCAGAAGTGGTATTTTATATATATGTACATATATAACCTAATATAAAATAATATTAGCCAACAATAACGACCAACGCAACCTACTGGCGTGACACAGCTAAAATTATGTAAATGATGAACTGCGATATCTTGGTTATCGGCGCTGGCTCTCTCTCACGAGTTTTCTGTTATGCGATCACCTTGGCTTTGTCCGAATCACTAAAGGTGTGCATCATCGGGCGATCTAAAAGCTTGGTAGATCAAGTCGTAACTATTGCTAATGCCCGTTCTGTTGCGTTTTCATCGACGGTTACTTTTATGGGGGATTCAATTGATTGGCATAGTGAGAATGACCTAATCGATAAATTAGCAACAGTATATATTCATGTTCCAGGCCCCAATGGTTTGCCCGGTGGTTATCCTGTAGTCTTACAAAAGGGCAAGGTTCAGATAGCATTACCTCAAGGCTGTACAACAGCCGAAGCAATTGAGTTGAATCGTCGGGCAGCCATTGAAGATGGAGTAGAAGTGATAGACACAGAGGGTTTTATTCATTGGGCTCCAAGAGCATCTGAAGCCATTAAGCAGTACGCACCATCTTTAGCTGAAGGTTTTCGTGCTGAAGATTTACCAATAGTTTGTCAGGAATTTATCGAGTTGAGGAATAGGTTAAGAACTGAATAAATAAAATGATAGGGATGAATGTAGAATTGAGAATGGGTAGTAAAGAACTTCGTAACAGGGATAAGAATGCTAAAAACTGTATTTAATTTACCTCCTCAACAACAAAAAAAAATAGCTATTATTGGGGCTGGTGCTATGGGAGTATCAACAGCATGTATTTTAGCTAGATTAGGAATTGCTCAGGTAACTATTTTTGAGGCAGAATCAAAGCCTTTTAATAGTAAAGGAGCTTCG
>JAAHGR010000173.1 GCA_010672425.1 Symploca sp. SIO2E6 | reverse complement strand
GCAAAAGGGATGTTTGGAAAACATACTCTAGATGCTGGGTTTGGTCAATTCGTTAGCATCTTGAAGTGGGTATGTTGGAAGCGTGGTGTGTACTTTGCTGAGGTGAACAAGGATTACACCTCACAAGTTTGCCCACAATGTGATGCGCATACAGGGAAGAAAGACCTCAGCACCAGGATTCATTCTTGTCCAGAGTGCGGGTACACAACACATAGAGATGTAGCAGCAGCACAAATCGTTCGTAATCGCGGAGTGTCTGGGGTGGGACGCATCCTGGACAAGAAAGAAATTGCCTGTGGAGACGTTCTGACAGGGATCCGAAACGGTCTAGTTAAGAGTCAAAGAAGCAGGAAGAAAGGTGGAGAAGCGCGGATTTATCCCGCTTCGTAACACCCTTTTCCAATCCCCTCAACTTTAGTAAGGGGAGTACGTCAACCTTAGTACTTATGACTAGCAGGATGCCAGTTCCACCAACTTATTACTGGCAGGATGCCAGTTCCACCAACTTATTACTGGCAGGATGCCAGTTCTACCAACTTATTACTGGCAGGATGCCAGTTCCACTAACTTATTACTGGCAGGATGCCAGTTCCACCAACTTATTACTGGTAGGATGCCAGTTTCACCGACTTATTACTGGCAAGATGCCAGTTCCACCAACTTATTACTGGCAGGATGCCAGTTCCACCAACTTATTACTGGCAGGATGCCAGTTTCACCAACTTATTACTGGCAGGATGCCAGTTTCACCAACTTATTACTGGTAGGATGCCAGTTTCACCGACTTATTACTGGCAAGATGCCAGTTTCACCAACTTATTACTGGTAGGATGCCAGTTTCACCAACTTATTACTGGCAGGATGCCAGTTTCACCAACTTATTACTGGCAGGATGCCAGTTCTACCAACTTATTACTGGCAGGATGCCAGTTCTACCTATGCCAAACAAAGCCACAGTCAAGTATACAACCAAGGATTTAAAAGAACTCGGTCTGTTTGTCGAAGTGAGTGGACGAACAGATAATGATAAAAACAGGAAGAAGGCTTTGGAAGAAATTCAACGCCGCATGGATGATCCTGAAGATGCTAGTCTTAATGAAAATAGCTTTGCTGATGGGTTAACTCTCGATGATTTGATTGTAGTGGAACCACCACCGGAGGAGAAATCGGAAGTAGAGGAACCAGAAATTATCGGTGCGGTAAAAGCGATCGCTAATTTAGCTAGTTTAAGAGTTACTTTGGAAGAAGCCTACAAGCAGGCAATAGATTTACGTCCGGTGATAGAGGCATTGTTTGCCCCAGAACCTCTAACACCAGAGCAAATAGAGAAGGCAACCGATAAGAATTTTGCCAAGACTTTAATGAAATTCGCTGAAGCCAAAGCAGCTCGTGACAAGTTTTTACCCACAGCAGAAGAAGCTTGGGAAATCTTAGCTCCTGCATTACCCAAAGGGGAAACCAAAGAAGACTACGGACTTGATGAATAGGTTTGAGTAAAATTTTCTCTCGCTTGATCCTGTAAGGTAACTCCAAAAAATAAATTATGCCAATTTTGGCAATACTACTCGGTTAAACTCCTATTTCTTCCCACACTCTTTTAACCGAGTAGTATTGATTCCGAACTCTGCTCTCCGGAATCATGGTGGAAACGGTATAGGCTATTACAAATATGATGCCAAACATAATGATAGAAGCGCAAAATTATCCCTAAGTTCAATATACATTAAGAAGTGTAAACTTTTATGAATTTCAAATAGTATGCTCTTTGAATTGGGATATATTTACAACGAGTAAATTATCGATAATGTAAATTATGGTTGTTGCTCAAGCTCACTGATTGCTTCTATAATTTTGCTCAAAATTCTTGTCTGACACAAAAACAATCAGGAAGTAAAATAATAAAATGTTAGATTTAATTAATCGTTACGAACAAGGCTTTGTATCTATTCCTGTAATTTTATCTTGTAGACAAAAGGGATTATTTAAGTTACTACAGCACCCAAAAATGACCTATCAGCAAATAGCTGATGCTCTAGGGGCAAATACAGGTCATTTGCAAGTGGCTTTGAGAATGATGCATTCTTTGGGTTGGCTATCAATCACTGGAGCAGATCAATACTACCTCACGAACAAAGCCCAAGCTTGTTTTGATATTCCCGCAGAAATATTAGAGTTATACAGCCTGCCTTTAGAGTCATACTTATTAGGAAAAGAAAAGCCAGGTTTTCTCAAAAGTTGGGTCGAGCGTTCCCAAAAACAATGGGGTCTCGATGATGCAATGCTCGCCGACTTCTTAGATGGAGTTCTCCTGATTACGATTATGCTAGCTCTTCACCAGTATAATCTCCTGCGAGAAGAAAAGCTTTTATTTTCTAGTTTAAATCTCGCTGTGCGAGAAGAATTGTCGGCTTTGTTTATTAGCCAAGGATGCGCAGAGATCAAAAAACATACAATAGCACAACGACCAAGTACAATTGAGGATGAAAATTATTTAGGCTTAACTTTTCTCGGTAAATCCCTAGCAGAGAAGACACGAATTATTAGTATCATTCCCAATTGCTTTGAGAATAGACCTTACCAGTTGCGTCATCCGACAATTGAGGATTTACCTGATTTGGTTGCACTAGAGACATTGTGTTGGTCAGAAAATCTTCGGGTTGACAATGAGGAAATACAGCGGCGAATTTTGCAGTATCCCCAAGGGCAGTTTGTTTTAGAACTTGAAGGTAAGATGCTGGGGGCTATCTATTCTCAAAGAATTGATAATGCTCAACTTTTGGAGAATAAAACTTATACAGAAGTACCATTATTGCATAACGAATCAGGAGTGGTAGTACAACTGTTGGCGGTGAATATTTTGCCGGAATTGCAAAATCAGGGATTGGGAGACCAACTGCTGGAATTTATGCTGCAATATTGTACCATGATAGATGGTTTGGAAAAAATTGTAGCAGTAACTCTTTGTCGCAATTATCCAGACTATTACCCCATGCCAATGGCAGAGTATATCCACCATAAAAATGAGTCAGGATTACTAGTAGATCAGCTGTTGCGCTTTCATCAGATTCATGGGGCTAAAATTGAGCAAATTATTCCTGGTTACCGTCCCCAAGATATAGCCAATCAAGGTTATGGTATTCTCATAGAATACGATATTCACCATCGTCAACGTTTTGATGGTCTAGCAGGTGAAAAAAATCGACAAGGAGCAGTAGAGTCAACCAAAAATATAGATGAAGTTGTCGCTGCTTGTGTTCGGGCAGTGATGAACCAGAAACACGCTTTTGATGCCCAGCGAGCACTGATGGAGATGGGCATCGAATCTTTGGAACTGTTGGAACTGAAATATTTATTAGAAAAAAAGCTGGGAGTGGAAGTAGAGCCAAATTTCTTCTTTGAGTATGGCACAACCGAAGCGATCGCGAGTTATTTTAAAGGAGAAACACCGGTTAAACCTCAGGGTATTTCTAAGTTATCACCAAAGTTGCTAGTACCATATCAACAAGCTCAAAACACTGATTCTGGTTTCTCAGCAGCTCAATTAGAAACAGAGATCGCAATTATTGGTATGGCTTGTCGGTTTCCTGGAGATGCTGATAGCCCCCAAAAGTATTGGTCGCTGTTGTGTAATGGCATTGATGCAATTACGGAAGTACCTCCAAATCGTTGGGATATTGAAAAATATTATAACTCCAATAAAAATCAACCAGGAAAAATATCGAGTCGTTATGGGGGATTTATTTCCGATGTTGATAAATTTGATACTGAATTTTTCCAGATTTCTCCTCGTGAAGCCAAATACATCGATCCACAACAGCGTCTGCTGCTAGAAGAAAACTGGAAGGCATTAGAACATGCTGGCATTAATCCGGCATCTCTGGCAGGTACAGAAACAGGAGTATTTGTCGGTATTGCTTTTCATGATTATGAACAGCTACAACACAAACATCACCAAGAGCAAGATTTAAACCTCTATTTTGCTACAGGTAGTTCTACTGCAATCTGTGCAGGCAGATTATCTTACTTTTTTAAATTAAATGGTCCATCAATGACCGTAGATACCGCTTGTTCCTCATCCTTGAGTGCGGTTCATTTAGCTTGCCAAAGTATACGCAATGGTGAATGCGAATTGGCTTTGGCATCAGGAGTAAATTTATTGTTGTCTCCGGAGTTGAGTATTAGTTTCTCTCAAGCCGGGATGTTATCACCGGAGGGACGTTGTCAGACTTTTGATGCTGCTGCCAATGGTTATGTGCGCAGTGAAGGCTGCGGGGTTATCGTTCTCAAGTCGTTGCAACAAGCGGTAGCAGATAATGATCGTATTTTAGCAGTGGTGAGGGGTACAGCAGTTAACCAGGATGGTGCAAGCAATGGCATGACTGCACCAAGTCAATCGGCTCAAGAAGCGGTGATTCAAAAAGCCTTGTCGGTAGCAGGGGTATCGGCTAAGCAGGTGTCTTATGTGGAAGCTCATGGTACGGGCACTTCTTTGGGAGATCCGGTGGAAATTAAAGCAATGGAGGCAGTGTATAGCAAGGATCGTGGACTGGATAGACCTTTAATGATTGGTTCAGTCAAGACCAATATTGGTCATACGGAAGCAGCTGCAGGTATTGCAGGATTGATTAAGGTGGTGTTGTCGCTGCAACATCAGTATATTCCACCTCATTTACATTTGAAAAAAATGAATCCCTATATAAGTTTAGCTGGGATTCCTGCTGTGATTCCCACGGAGGGTAAAGTATGGGAACAATATGAACCAGATGAGACCCGTGTGGCAGCAGTAAGTTCTTTTGGTTTTAGTGGTACAAATGCTCACGCGATTGTTGAGGAAGCACCAGAAGGCAGAAGGCAGAAGGCAGGAGGCAGAAGGCAGGAGGCAGAAGGCAGAAGGCAGGAGGCAGAAGGCAGGAGGCAGGAGGCAGAAGGCAGTCCCGATGAAAAAAATTCACCACCAGGTGATGAAAGTAGACCCTTCCCCATTCCCCATTCCCCATTCCCCATTCCCTACTTTCTGTTAACTCTGTCTGCTAAGAAAGAGCAAGCACTCTCTGAGTTAGTCAGTGATTATCAACATCATCTGGAAACTCATCCAGAATTAGAACTAGCAGATGTCTGTTATACAGCTAATCTAGGGCGTGCTCACTTTAACCATCGTCTAGCTGTTATCGCCTCTAACCTAGATGAATTAACACAAAAATTGCGGCAATACACAGTAGGGGAGGAAGTAGTTGGAGTTTTTGCTGGGGAACTATCCAAGAGCAGCAGTTATCCCCAAGTAGCTTTCTTATTTACTGGTCAAGGTTCCCAGTATGAGAATATGGGAAGGCAACTGTATGAAACACAGCCAACTTTCCGTCAAGCTTTAGAGCAATGTGACCAAATCTTACGTCCTTATCTGGAATATTCTCTCCTAGAAGTTCTCTATCCTCAAGATTCACAACAGTCAAGTTCCTCTTTACTCAACCAAACTGCCTATACCCAACCGTCACTATTTGCCCTAGAATATGCCTTGTTCAAGTTATGGCAATCTTGGGGCATCAAACCTGATGTAGTCTTAGGTCACAGTGTAGGAGAATATGTAGCAGCAACTGTAGCAGGAGTATTTAGTTTAGAAGAGGGATTGAAGTTAATTGCTCTGCGGGGTAGGTTAATGCAGCAGTTACCCGCAGGTGGAGGGATGGTGTCTTTGTTGGCATCAGAGTCTCAGGTAAAAGAGGTGATGGCCAACTATAGTTCACAAGTAGCAATTGCAGCTATTAATGGACCAGAAAGCGTCGTGATTTCTGGTGTAAGTGAAGCAATAGCAGAGATTTGTAGTAAGTTGGAAGCAATGGGAATCAAGACCAAACCGCTACAGGTGTCCCATGCTTTCCATTCCTCTCTGATGGAGCCAATGCTGACAGAATTTGCAGCTATCGCCAAAGAAATTACCTATCATCAGCCTAGGATACCCCTGATATCTAATGTCACCGGCAAGTTGGCAACAGAGGAGATTTCTACACCGGAATATTGGATAAATCATATCCGACAACCGGTAAGATTTGCCCAGAGCATGACAACTCTAAATGAACAAGGGTATGAATTATTCCTCGAAATCGGACCTAAACCAATATTGTTGGGTATGGGGCGTCAATGTTTGCTAGAAGATGTGGGATTATGGTTGCCTTCGTTGCGCCCACCTAAACAAGAGTGGCAGCAAATGTTGGAGAGTTTGGGACAGTTGTATGTGACAGGAATGAAGATAGACTGGTTAAGGTTTGAGCAAGATTATGCTCGTCAGAAAGTAGCATTACCTACTTATCCCTTCCAGAGACAAAGGTATTGGCTTGATCTTCCAGAACATGGACATAAACCAGTAGAAGCTCTATCTACCCAAAATTACCACGAGCCCAGCCTAAATTACCTGACTGAAGAACAAGATAATTTTATGTTTACTAAAACAGCAGAAGTTGCATCCCGGCGGCGAGAGCAAATTATTGCAGAAATTTGTGGGATAATTGCCCAGGAATTAGGATTTGAGCAGCTATCCCAAGTAGATATTGAGCAGAACCTGTTGGAACTTGGAGCAGATTCCCTCACACTGATGGCAGCAGGCACAGAGGTAGAAAAGAAATATGGGGTCAATATTACCATCCGCCAATTTTTTGAAGAATTAACGACAGTAGATGCTTTAGCAGAGTATATAGATGAAAATTTATCCCCAGAGTGGGGTCAAGAAGAAATTGCCGTGAGGCCCTCACCCCAACTACAGCCAGACGCAAGTCCCCTAGCACAATTAGCTCAGTCTACCCAAACTAACCTGGACTTGACCTCGGTTGTACCAGAAAGCCGGGGAGTATCGACTGCTGTAGAAAGAATTATGCAGCAGCAACTCCAGATAATGTCTCGGCAGTTAGACATTTTGCAAGGCAATCAGGGTTCTGGCTCCAATAATGGACAAACTCTATCAGCACCTGCTTCTGACAAAGTTCTAGACAAACCCCATCAAAGAGGGAACGTAGCAGAAAAACCAGAGGCTAACCAAACATCTGCTGTCAGTTTTGCTCACTTATCACCCAGTGATTATCTACAGAAACCAAGAGAAATTGAGCAGCAACTCAATGCAATTTTGCCAGAATTAATCACTCAGGCAGATTTGGCTAGTTATGGGGAAATGCCAACTGAGTTGGAAAATTTAAGTGTAGATTATATAGTACAGGCATTGCAAACTATGGGCTGGTCTTACCAACCAGGAGAGAGCTTTTCTACAGAATCAGCAGCCCAAAGTTTAGCAGTCATCAGCAGCCAGCAACGACTGTTCAAGCGCCTACTACAGATACTAGCTGAAGTGGGAATCCTCAAGTCTACCTCACAACAGTGGCAAGTGCTACAAACTCTGGAGGGAGGTAACCCTAAACAGAAAAGTCAGCAGTTGCTCAATCAATATCCTAATGCTCATGCCGAACTTACCCTGCTGCATCGCTGCGCTTCCCAATTGAGTGGAGTATTGCAAGGTAAAGTCAATCCCATGCAATTGGTGTTTCCTGGAGGAGATTTAACCACCGTAACGCAACTCTATCAAGATTCTCCCACTGCCCGGGTGATAAATAATATTATTCAAAAAGCGATCGCTAAGGCTTTAGATAGGTTACCAGCAAATCGTGGGGTAAGGCTCTTGGAAATCGGAGCAGGAACCGGAGGGACTACAAGTTATCTTCTGCCTCATCTCCATCCTCGCCAAACCGAATATACCTTCACGGATCTAGGAGGGTTTTTCAATGCCAGAGCCAAAGAGAAATTCCGAGATTATCCCTTTGTGCGTTATCAAACCCTGGATATTGAAAAGAACCCAACCAATCAAGGGTTTGAGTCCCAGTATTACGATGTGATTATTGCTGCCAATGTGCTTCATGCCACCACTTCTCTGAGAGAGACTTTATCCCATGTGCGACAACTGTTAGCACCAGGGGGAATGTTGGTGTTGTGGGAAAAGACAACTCCCCAGAGATGGTTAGATTTAATCTTTGGGCTATTAGAAGGATGGCAGAAATTCAGGGATTTCGAGTTACGTCCCGATTCTCCCCTGTTGAGTAAATCCCAGTGGCAGCAATTTCTGAGGGAAAAGGGTTTTGGGGAAGTCGTCACCCTGCCTCAAACTGAAGGAATACCACAAGCTTTATCCCTAGAGGCAGTGATTATTGCTCAAGCTGACTCAACTAAGGCAAAAAAAGTAGGATTAGGGACAAAGACCCCCAAAAAAGTAACCTTGACTCAACAGCAACAAAGTTACCTAAGAGAATTTATTACCACTTACACCAATAAAACCCAAAAATCTCAACAAATGGCTCAACATTATCGTCCATTCCTGGCTGATAAAAGAGCGACAGCAAGATGGATAATAGAACTCAAAGAGATGCGATATCCTATAGTCGGAGAATCAGCTCATGGATCTAAGATTTGGGATATTGATGGTAATGAATATATAGACATCTCTTTGGGATTTGGCGTACATCTGTTTGGTCATAATCCACAATTTATTACTGAAGCCATCCAAAATTGGTTAAAGCAAGGGATACAAATTGGTCCTCAAGCCAAACTTGCAGGGGAAGTAGCGCAGTTAGTTCACGAACTAACAGGTATGGAGCGAATTGCCTTCTGTAATTCAGGTACAGAAGCAATGATGACAGCAGTACGTTTAGCACGTCTAACTACAGGTCGTGACAAGATTGTTATGTTCACTAACTCTTATCACGGTCATTTTGACGGAGTTTTAGCCGCTGCACCAACTAATTTAGAAAAAAATCTTAAAGCAACTCCAATATCTCCAGGAGTATTGCAAAATATGGTTGATGATGTTATAGTTCTGACTTATGGTACGGTTGAATCTCTAGATATTATTCAAGCTCATGCTCAAGAATTAGCGGCTGTTTTGGTTGAACCAGTGCAAAGTCGCCGACTAGATTTACAACCAAAAGAATTTCTTCAACAATTGAGACAGCTGACCCAACAAGCAGGTATTACCCTAATTTTTGACGAGATGATTACTGGTTTTCGCATTCATCCAGGAGGATCTCAAGCTTGGTTTGGTATTGAAGCTGACATTGTTGCCTACGGTAAATGTGTGGGTGGTGGTGTGCCGATTGGGATTGTTGCTGGTAAAGCAAATTATCTGGATGGTCTTGATGGTGGTCAGTGGAACTACGGAGATGATTCCTATCCTCAGAAACTACAGACTTTCTTTGGTGGTACCTTCAACAAAAATGCTTTGACTATGGCTACAGCTAAAGCTGTACTGGAATATTTAAAAAAGCAAGGAGCATCACTACAACAAAATCTCAATCAACGGACTTCACGGTTAATAGCAAGACTGAATACTTACTTTGAACAAGAACATTTGCCTATTAAGATGATAGGTTTTGCCTCTCTATTTCAATTTGTTTCAGCCGATAACAAGAGCTATACATCTCAACCAATAGAAGTGGAAGTACTGGTTCATCACTTAATTAAAAAAGGTCTTTATATATGGGAAGGAAGAATTTGTTTTCTTTCCACAGCTCATACAGATGAGGATATTGATGATATTATATCTGTTGTTAAAGAAAGTATATCAGAAATGCGTCAGGGCGGTTTTTGGCAGAAGCCGAACCAGCCCAAGCAAACTATTAGCAAGCAACCTAAGCGGGTGAGAGGTGCATTATGAACAATTTAGTTGAGTTTTTGCAGAATATTTATCATCAAGGTTGGCAACTTTGGAGTGAAAATGGTCAACTCTGCTATGATGCACCCCAGGACAAATCAACTGACTCCATCTTAGCGACACTGAAGCAGCACAAAACAGAGATTTTGCAGTTGCTCTCCAATATTGACCTTTATCAAACAGATGGATTGCAGCCAGTAGCCTTTCCTCTAACTGAAGCTCAAAAACAATTTTGGTTTTTAGACCAACTAGAGGAGAATAGCAGACAAGCTTATGTTGACCAATTTTGTCTTGAGTTAGAGGGAGTACTGGATGGCTACACCATAGAGCAAGCAATCCAAAAGATTGTAGAACGTCATGAAGCTCTACGAACAAGAATAGACTCTGAGGGTAATTTTCAGGAAGTTTTGCCTACAGTAAACATGCAGGTTCCCTTGATTGATTTCTCAAACTCATCAGCGAATGAACGGGAATCTCAAGTCGCTGCATGGCTAGAAGAAGAGATTCAAAAACCATTCAATCTTAGTCAAGCCCCTCTATTACGTGCTTATCTGCTCAAACTTGAAGAAAAATTGCATTGGTTGGTGTTGAGGATTCATCATATCATCAATGATGGTTTGTCTATAGAAATAATCTTCCGAGAGCTAGCTGCTTTTTACTCCGCTCAAGATGAAGGTAAGGTTTGCCAACTAGAGCAACCGATGCAATTTAGAGAGTATGTAGAGTGGCAAAACCAAATCAGCCAGACACAAGCAATGACGGCCAGCGAATCCTACTGGTTAGCTAAATTTTCTGGTTCGATTCCTGTTCTGGATTTACCAACGGATCGATCGCGTCCACCAATAATGACCTATGGTGGGAGTAGACAAACTCTCAAGTTAGATGGTAGCCTTTTTGAAGGCATCAAAAGAGTTAGTAAACAGCAAGGTTGTACCTTGTTTATGACTTTGCTGGCAACCTATAAAATTTTCCTGGGCAAACTCACCGGTGAGGTAGACATTGTAATCGGTACGGCAGCAAGAGGACGTGCTTTGGCAGGGAGTAAAAATTTGATTGGCTACTGTAATAATGTGTTGCCTATCAGAAGTAGTATTGATGACTCTCTCACCTTTTCAGAATTTTTAAGCAAAATCAGGGGGATTTTACTAGATGACTATCAAAATCAAGACTATCCTTTCCCTAAACTACTAAATCAACTTAATCTAGAAAGAGATCATAGTAGACCAGTTTTATTCTCAACCTTATTTAACCTAGACCGCATCCAGGTTTTGCCAACTATGTCGGGATTGAAAACTAAGTTAGTCCCTACTCCTAAGCAGTTCGTTCCTTACGATCTTGTCCTGGATATTACCGAGACAGAAGCTGAATTGTTATTCAAGTTAGATTACAATCTGGATTTATTTGATAAGGCTACGATCAATCGTTGGTTAAGTCATTTCCAAACCTTGTTAGCAGCGATTGTCACTAATCCTGAACAGAAATTAGGGCAGTTGTCTTTAATGACAAAGGTAGAGTTAGAGCAGCTATTAGTAGAGTGGAACAACACCAAAACAGATTACCCAAGAGAAAAATGTATACACCAGTTATTTGAGGAACAAGTAGAGAAAACACCAGATGCAGTAGCAGTAGTATTTGAACAGCAAAAGCTAACCTATTCGGAATTAAATAGTAAAGCCAATCAACTAGCCAATTACTTGCAAAAATTGGGAGTAGTTCCAGAAAGCTTAGTGGGAATATGTGTAGAGCGTTCAGTCGAGATGGTAGTAGGTTTATTAGCTACACTCAAAGCAGGAGGAGCTTATGTGCCATTAGACCCAAGTTATCCGCCTTCACGCCTCAATTACATGATAGAAGATGCTCAACTATCTATCATCTTGACTAAAGAAAAATGGCAACATCATCTATCGGACACAAAAGCATCTGCGATTTGTTTAGATACAGATTCCGAAATTATTAATCAACAGAGTCAGCAAATGCCCGAAAATCAGGTGGCAGTTAATCAGTTAGCCTACCTTATCTATACTTCAGGTTCAACAGGTCAACCAAAAGGAGTAACTATTGCCCATCAAGGATTATTAAATTTAGTGTTCTGGCATCAACGTACTTTTGAAGTCACATCATCAGACAAAGCATCTCAAATAGCAGGAGTAGGTTTTGATGCCTCTGTCTGGGAAATCTGGCCTTATCTGAGTGCAGGCGCAAGTTTACACTTAGTCAACTCGGAAACTCGTCTATCTCCAGAAGCACTCAGAAATTGGCTAATCTCAGAACAAATAACAATTAGTTTTTTGCCAACACCTCTATTGGAGAATCTGTGTACCTTAGAATGGCCGGCACAAACAGAATTGAGAAGCGTACTCACAGGAGGAGACAGACTGCAAAATTATCCATCAGCAGCTTTACCATTCCGTATATTTAATAACTATGGTCCGACCGAGAATACAGTAGTAACGACCTCTGGGTGAGTAGTATCAAGTCAAGGAAGCAGTATTTCACCACC
>JAAHGR010000172.1 GCA_010672425.1 Symploca sp. SIO2E6 | reverse complement strand
TCAGAGTCTGACAGTCTTGTCCCAACTCGCGGAAGCTATTATCTTACCATCGGGACTGAAGACAACCTCAAAAACTCGATCACGATGTCCTTCGAGGGTTTGGAGCAAAGTACCTTCTGGGCTCCAGAGTCTGATAGTATTATCTGCACTTGCTGAGGCAATTTTACCATCAGAGCTGATGGTAACTCCGTAAACTGGAGCATTGTGTCCCTCTAGGGTTTGGCGTAAAGTACCGTCACTGTTCCATAATTTGACGGTTTTGTCCTGACTTGCCGAGGCTATCATTTTACCATTGGGGCTGATAGCAATTGCTCTCACCTCTCCTTGATGACCTTTTAAGGTAGTTAGTAGAGTACCGTCCAGTTTCCAGAGTTTGATAGTTTTATCCGCACTCGCTGAGGCAACAGTCTTACCGTCAGGACTGATAGCAACTCCCCAAACCTTTTCCTCATGTCCCGTTAGGGTAGTTTGCAGAGTTCCGTCAAGGTTCCAAAGTTTGATAGTTTTATCAGCACTTGCTGAGGCAATAGTCTTACCGTCAGGACTGATAGCAACTCCCCAAACCTCATCAGTATGCCCTGTAATCCTTTTCAGTTCCTTACCATCAAGATTCCAGAGTCTGAGAGTTTTGTCTTCACCTACTGAGGCAATCGTCTTACCATCAGGACTGATGGCAACTCCGTAAACCCAACCTTGATGTCCTTCAAGGGTTCTGAGTAATTCACCTTTCTGGTTCCAGAGTTTGATAGTGTTGTTTTCAGAAGCGGAGGCAAGCATTTTACCTTGGGGACTGAAAGCGACATCGAAAACCCTCTTGTCTTCTGGTAAGCGGTTATACTCAACTACTCCATAAACTGCCTGTCCTAGCACTCTTTCTAAATCACGTTCTATCTCAAGCTTGGTTTGTGGATCTACCCCAATAACCAACTTTTCCCATTGTAGCTTTGCCTTGATTGCTTCTAATAGTGCATCCAACCTTTGATTTGAGGTAAAGAGTGCTTCAGCTGAGTTAGTGAGTGCCTGGATCTCGTTGATTGCTGCTTTGCGATACTGCAAGAAAGTTGCCAATCCCAACATACTGGTAACTAGCAATGCTGTACTGACTGCACCCAGAAAAAATCTTTGCAGTCTGGCAGTTTTTTTCTGTGTTGCCAGTAATACTTCAGTCTTCTTAGTACGTTCTGCATCTAACTTTCTTTGCATCTCCAGCCTGTCTAATTGCTGACTGGCATCTAAGAAATCATTGTCCTGGGCACCGAGCATTTTGTGCGCTTTCCACTCCAAGGCATCCCGCAATGCCTGACCCCGCAATAGACGTGATTCATCCTGAGATTTAGATGCTAACCAGGCATCGATCGCTTCGCTATAAGGACGCAGAGAAGCTAACTGCTTGTCAAGCCAAGTTTGATTAAAAACTGCACGATAAATGGGGTTATAAACTTTTAATTCACTCTGCTGTTTGACGACTAAGCCACTAAACCGCAATTCCGTTTGTTCGAGGCTGTCGTCGGCAACAATTGCTCCCTCTTGCAAAATCTGCTGATACAATCCCAACCATCGTCCTGTGCGTTGCTCATTGCTCAGCAGGCGATCGCGTATTGTCCGCAAATGCTCGGGTTGGTCCTGAGATTCCCAGTTTTTAATAATCTGCGATCGCACCAATTTCTCTACCGATTCTGCTTCTTTCCCTGCCGGAATAGATAACTCAGAAGTAACAATCAACTTACATAGCTTTTGGGTAAGAAATGGTTGTCCTCCCGTCCAAGATAAGATCTCCTTGAGTACCGCTGTCGGGTTGCTAACCTCTTCCGGTAATCCCTCAGCTAAGGGTTTGACTTCATGTAATTGAAAGCCTTGCAATTGAACAGCTCGACCAACATTAAACGGCAGGGTTTTAGTTTTATCTCCAATCAAACTTGAAGGTGCCGCTACTCCCAACAGAGCAAATGTCAGGCGTCTGTATTGGGGATCGTCGGCTCGTTGATTATAACAAGCTCGGATAAAAGCAAAAAAATCATCCTTGAAACCTAAGCTGAGGATGCTATCAACTTCATCGATAAAAATTACCATATTTTGAGAAGTTTCCTTGAGCAGGACTCCTTCAACAAATTCACGCAACCGCTGCACCGGAGAGAGCATTTCCCGTTCCCGCCACCAGGCTCGCAAATTGAACTGCTCCAACAGCCCAAAACTTTTGTTGTTGATGAGAGTTTTGAGCAAGCCACCATACCATTGCCCTGGGGTCACTTCTTCGGTACCAATAGCAGTAATATCGACAAAAGCACAAGCGACTCCCTCCGCTTGCAGCTTTTGCATAGTTCGCACTCGCAAACTGGACTTCCCCATTTGCCGCGAGTTCAAGACATAACATAACTCGCCAGCCCGCAAAGCATCATATAATTCTTGATCAGCTTGCCTTACTACGTAGCTAGGAGCATTAGCAGGTAGGCTAGCCCCAACTTGATATACCATGTTTTTAACCGTTCCTAAGTTTTCCAAAGGTACTGACTGAAATAATAACTATCTTTTTCCAGGAACAGGCTCAAGTCATTTATAAGTCAGTTACATAGCAAGGGGTTTAACAAAAAAATCTTTTTTCTCAATTCTCAATCCCCAATTCCCAATTCCCAATTCCCAATTCTTGTAACTGTTGTGAGGTAAACTCTGGTAACTCGATAGGGAGTCCCACATTAAAGGGTGACTTGTTAATATTTAGGGTGATATCAACTTCTTTAGAGTAAGCTATTACCAACCGCAGTCGTTCCCAGATAGGATTAGTCCTTGCTAGTTCATGCCAATACCGCAGTAATCCCAAAAATTCTGGGGCAACTTCGGGATAGGGAAATACTTGCTCCACTTCATCTAGGCAGAGAACTAGAGGAGTATCTACTTGCACTAGCAGATACTCCTGAAAATAGTCTGTACTGTCTACCTTACTAGTGGACATTTCTTCATCCCAGTAATCAGCAATTCTGTTGGGCAATTCCATGCTGCGGGTGACATTAATACAAAACCACCTCAAAAAATGATTGGGGTTAGTAAAATCCATCTTACTCGCCGAATTAAGGTTTAAATAGGCTGTTCTATAATTATGCTCCCTTGCGCGATCACGAATCCAAGCCATCAAAGCAGTTTTGCCCATAAAATTAGGAGCTTTAATCCGAATCAGGGAACCTGGTTTCAAGATTTCTTGATAACACAAAGATTCGATGGGAGGGCGTTCTATATAAAAAGATGTATCACAACCGGAGATTTCTTTCCAGTCGAGTCCTAATCGCTGGCTAATTTCGACAAAATGAAGAGAATCTACGGGTTTGCCATTGAGGTAGTTACTGAGGGTACTCAAAGACATTTGTAACTCATCTGCTAAATCCTGCTGACGAGCATAACCCTTCTCCCTAATGGCTGATTTGAGTTGTGGGATATAACTTAGGTCAATTTTAAGGGAACGTGAGGGTCTTAACATAGGTTAATCATCAGGGATCTCCTGAAAGCATAACCATTTTTTTCCACCAAAAAGTTCAAGTCAGTTATAAGTCAGTAATCAAGTACAGGAGGCAGCTCTTTAATTTAATTCTTTATACCCTACACCCTAATGCTGTTATTCTTGAGGTTAAGGATAGCTTGTTCTATTCGATAGGGACACCCACCTCCCACCATATCCATGAGCCGCTGTACTTGCTCACAAGTCCAACTTAGTCCATGACGCTGTATTAACTCTTGTACCTGTTGTGAGGTAAACTCTGGTAACTCGATGGGGAGTCCCACATTAAACGGCGACTTGTCAATATTCAACGGGATATAAGCTTCCCTTGAGTGTGCCACTACCAACCGCAGTCGTTCCCAGATAGGATTACTCCTTGCTAGTTCATGCCAATACCGTAGTAGTTCAAAGAATGTCGGGGCAACTTCGAGACACAGAAATACCCGCTCCACTCCATCTAAGCAGAGAAGCAAGGGAGTATTTGCTTGCGCCAGTAGATATTCCTGAAAATAGTCGGTACTGTTTACCTTGCTAGAGTACATTTGCTCATCCCAGTAATCAGTGATTCTATTGTCCAATTCCATGCTGTTACTAACGTTGAGGCAGAACCACCTCAAAAAATGATTGGGGTTAGTAAAATCTGTCTTACCCGCTGAATGCAGGTTTAAATATGCTGTTCTATAATTATGCTCCCTTGCGCGATCACGAATCCAAGCCATCAAAGAAGTTTTGCCCATAAAATTAGGAGCCTTGATCCGAATCAGGGAACCTGGTTTCAAGATTTCTTGATAACACAAAGATTCGATGGGAGGGCGTTCTATATAAATAGATGAAACAAAACCGGAGATTACTTTCCCGTCGAGTCCCAATCGCTGGCTAATTTCGACAAAATTCAGATAATCTACAGGTCCGCCATTGAGGTAAGTACTGACGGTACTCAAAGACATCCCTAACTCATCTGCGAAATCCTGCTGGCGAGGATAACCCTTTTCTTTCACGGCTGATTTGACTTGTGGTATATAATTTGGATCAACTTTGAGGGAGCGTAAGGAGCGTGACATAGCTAATCATCGAAATCTACCCAAATCATAACCATCTTTTTTGAGCAAAGAGTAAAGTCGCTTATAAGTCAGTAATCAGGTAGAATGGGAATAAGGATGCGCATACTTTTTTTATTTCCATGGATAAATCCGGGGGCTTCAGACCAGATAACTCCGAATGCGGTTGGGACTTTCCCGAAAGTAATAATCCTTAAATTATTGGCTTGTACCTTTACCGTTCATCATTCATCATTTATCATTCATAATTTTTTTCGGTGAAGCGTTGTCACCTCTTTGAACAAAGTATCCAGGGGAGCTACCAAAAGCGAAACCCAACCTACAACACTGAAGCGATCGCATTCTTGAATGGCTCAAGTTCCTTACATCTTGGGCGTATGCAATAAGCCCCTACAGTCTGTACCGAATAGAGAATTATTTAACGAGCCTTAGTTTCTTTGGAAAAATGCTAATATGATCAAGGTTTTGGTCTCTTGTGGCTCAAAAATATTGCACCAAGCCCAGGGGTTCGAGTACCCCAAACTAGGATACATCCTTCATTTCTTCTTACTTGTTACTTGTTACTTGTTACTTATTCAGCAGACTCTACCTAGCTTTTATGAAAACTAAAGGAATTCATCATGTTGCGATAATTTGCTCTGATTACCAAAAGTCAAAGCATTTTTATGTAGATATTTTAGGATTTGCGATTATTGAAGAAACTTACAGAGCCACTAGAGATTCTTATAAACTAGATTTAAGAGTTGGTGAGTGTGATGGGATTGAGCTTTTTTCCTTTCCTCATCCCCCTGCAAGAGTAAACAACCCGGAAGCTTGTGGTTTAAGACATTTGGCTTTTGCAGTTGAAGATCTAGATGCATCTGTTGCCTCTCTCCAAGCTAAAGGTGTGAAGGTAGAAGAGATCAGGGTTGATGAAATTACTGGTAAGCGGTTTACCTTTTTCCCAGATCCGGATGGTTTACCTTTAGAGATGTATGAACGTTAGCTCAGAAAGAATTGTGTTGGGTTTCGCTCCGCTTTGGGAGACAAGGGAGACAAGGGAGACAAGGAAGATAACAAATAACAAACAACAAACAACAAACAACAAACAACAAACAACAAACAACAAATAACAAACAACAAATAACAAACAACAAACAACAAATAACAAACAACAAACAACAAACAACAAACAACAAACAACAAACAACAAACAACAAACAACAAACAACAAATAACAAATAACAAACAACAAACAACAAATAACAAACAACAAACAACAAATAACGAAAATATGATTCGTATTCTACTAGTGGATGACCAAAGTCTGATTCGGCGGGGTTTAAAAGCATTGTTGAAGTTAGAAGCTACTTTGCAGGTGGTGGGAGAAGCAGACAATGGACAAACCGCGATTCAGTTGGTGGAAACTTTACAACCAGATGTGGTGTTGATGGATATTCGGATGCCAGTTATGGATGGTGTCGCCGCAACTAAGGAAATTTCCCAGAGATTTCCGGAGATTAAGGTGCTAGTGTTAACTACTTTTGATGATGATCAGTACCTTACTCAAGCGCTACAGTATGGTGCCGCTGGGTACTTACTTAAAGATACTCCTCCAGAAGAGTTAGCCCAAGCGATTCAAGCTGTGCATAAAGGCTACACTCACCTCGGACCAGGATTAGGTAAAAGAGTAATGGCTCAAATCCATCCCCCTCCTAGTCCTCCCCCTGGGTGGGAAGAATTGACTCCTAGAGAACAGGAAATTTTGCAGTTGATTGCCACCGGTGCCAGCAACCGCGAGATTGCTCAGGAACTTCATATTACAGAGAAGACGGTGAAGAACCATGTTACCAATATTTTGAGTCGGTTGAACTTACGCGATCGCACCCAAGCTGCAATTTTAGTTAATTCGCTCAATTAAGTAGGGTTTGGGAGAATAAGTAATAAGTAATAAGTAATAAGTCAAGAGTTCATTAGGGATTATCGGGTTAAAATGCAAGGTTTTTGAGCTCATCGGTACAATTTCCTTGCACTTTAACTGGAAAATCCAAACATGAACTCATTACTCATTACTCATTACTCATTACTTCAAAACCTGAATTCTTCTTTGAGCGATCGCGTTATCAATCGATAATTAAGATATCGACCAATTCCTTGATAGAGGCGAGAGGTATCAAAGTATATATTTTCGCCAGTTTGAGTCACATAGACGGCACCACAAAAGGGCAAAGCCTCTAGTGGTGTACCTGCTTCTGCTAAAATTTTAACAACTTTGGCGTGATCTATAAAAAACTTATAGTAGCCATAGCCACGGTTATATTCAGGATTTTCTGGAATCTGATTGAGAGCAGAGCGAATGATATTACAACTCCCACACATGGTATGAAAGTTTTTTGACTTCTTATAAATCCAATGACTTCCAGGAGTATAACGGTAACCTTGTTTAAAAAACCACCCATTCGCCTGAGGATTCTGATAAACTAGTTCTGCTAGTCGTTTGCTAACCAGATCGTCTGCATCGAGAAGCATTGTGTGAGTAGGATTAAACTCCTGTGCTGCTACTAGACCTTTTAATTGCTTTCGCCCCTTGTCTACACGTTTCCGATTGAGGATGTCATTGGTTTTACCAGAGGTAATATCTGGCGCAGGAAAATCTACTTCAATATAGCTAATTTGAGGATGGGTAAAGGTAGTAAGTGGTTTTTCGTGACAAGCTACAATTACCTGAAAATGTCTCGAAGTTTGCTGACAAACAGATTGCATACAGCTTTCAAATAGCTGAGATACCTGCTCCCAAGAATTTGAGACGGTCATACTTTGCAGTGGCACCACAAAAACTAGCATCTTATATCAAGTTCGGTAGAATAAGGCAGAAGACAGAAGGCAGAGGGCAGAAGGCTTCAAGGGAAGAAAGAAAGTTGCAAGGGAGAAGGTAATTATAAGTGATTATCCTAACTTAATATTATACCTCACTTGACCAATAACAAACAACAAACAACAAACAACAAACAACAAACAACAAATATCAATCAACCACTTCAATGATATTGGAAATGACCGCTAGCTGAGTCGTATCAACCCCTCGTGTGCGCCGCCTTGTAGTTCTGGATCCCCGGGTTTCCTGAGTCATTCGATCCAAGTCTCCCAGCAGTGCTCCCATAACTTCTACGGTTTCATCCTCTTCCTCCTCATTACCTCCGAGTAGTATGGGTGAACGAGAGGTTACACCTCTGTCTTTGGCAATGGTTTGTAATCCTTTTAGGGCATCCCGCAGTGGTTTGGTACTAGCTAGAACCATTAGTTCAAGGAAACCAGAGGGACCTTGCACTGTGAATTTGAATTCATCATCTCGAGGCACTGCCAACGTTTGTCCCGGTGCAATCAGGGTGGCATCTTCAGGAGCCTCCCAGTCAACTGGGTAGAGAACCACTAAGTCCCCATTACTGCCAATCACCAGTACACTCATATAGATATTGCGATTTTCTTTATTCGTTACCTCAATCTTAAGTTGTGTTCCTGGTGCTAGTTGCTGCACGGTTGTTGACCTTGACAGGGAGTTAGAAGCAGCTTCTTGGGCTCCTCGACTACCGGTGTTGACAGTAACTCCCCTGTTACCTAAAGGCTTGATGGCATTTTCCACCTTTAAATTAGAAGAACTACCATTGACTACTTGTTGTAATAGCCTTCCCGCCAGTAATTGCTTTAAGCGGGGTCGTAGTCGCCGTAGTGCATCTTCAACTGACTCTCCCGCTGTTCCAAAGGAATCTCGGATTGGTTCTACTCCCACAGTGAATAAACCGATACTCCCTACTGGGGGTGGATTGGTAATCCCATAGCTTTTAGCTTGCTGTAAGTAGGCGGAGTTCATCTTACCTAGTAAGTAATCGGCTACTCCCCCTTGGTTAACGGCTTCTGCTTCCACTCGCGGAATTGATTGGAGTACTGACCTTGCAGAATTTACCTCATTACCCAAGGATTGATCTAATCCCAGCCGCAGTTGCAAATTAGAGGGAACACCTCGTACCTGTTCCCGCATGAAGGTTCCCGACTGAATCACTCCTGAGGGACTTCCTCTAAGTTTGCCGTATCCCTTCAAACCATCACGAGAGGTTTGTTCCACTTCTCCGAGTACATTTCCTTGGTTATCAATTAGATTGAAAAGTGCCCCTTCGTTAAAACATTCTAAGGTTTGGGAAGCAACTCCCCCCAACCAAAACTCGACTTCGCTACCTGCTTTTTGTACCACAGCCTCTGCTGATGGGGTTGGTGGGTCAATAAAATAGACAGGTTCCTCGTCATAATTGCTTCCTGGCTGAACCTCCTGTATCGGTTCTTGCAGAATACCAGAAGAGTTGGCGACATCTTTAGTACTGCGAGCCAGATTGACAAAAACCGTTTTCAGAGGTTGACTCACCGGCTGTTGCCAGAGATAGCGAGTTAGCAAATAGGTAAAAGCTCCTGCGTGAAAACCTTCAAAGGGAGCATCTGTCGCTAATTGGTCCTGCTGAGCCGAACCGAGGGCCACTCCTTTAGCAATTCCCTGCTTCCGCAACTCATGAAACTTAGAAGGAGTAAGGTTCAACCGTGAGAGCCACTGCTGTTGGTAGTCAAATTCCTCTTGAGTAGCTTCATCATCTCCACCACCTTGGCGGGACAAAGCACGGAACATGACGTTGCCTCGCGTACCACCGCCAGAGTGACAACTATCCAAAACTACAGTAACATTTTCTGTTTGCAGGGCGTACATGAGGAGAAACAAGCTCCTGCCCATAATATCCCGGACTTTGCCGCTACCATCCTCTGATTTGCGGTCAAGGGGTACCATCGTACCATTGAGTCCATTAGAACCTGGCAGTGGGTCAGGGTCAATCACTCTAGAGCCATGGCCAGAAAAGTGAAATACCACCACATCTCCCGGCTTGGCTTGCTTGATTAAATGATTTTCAAAAGCATCTAAGATATTCTGGCGAGTAGGCTTAATCTCAGCTTCATCGGTGACTAGGAGAATATCCTTAGGATTAAAGCCAAAGCGGTTAACCAGTAGTTCCCGCTGTAAGTCAACATCGGTGAGACACCCCCGCAAGGGAGGGATCGGAAATTGATATCCGTTGATACCTAAAAGGAGAGCTAGTTTACGGGAAGTACCTTGAGCCAAAACACGACCATAGCGATCGCCCTGGCGCACCAAATCTAATTGGCTCAAACCAATGCTGGCTAAGGCAGATCCGGCAAATTGTAGGAAATGACGACGTTTAATCTGGGGCATGGTTATTTCTTCTTTTGATGGTTAATCCTTAATATTTATTCTAAGTTTTTCCCAGGAGCAAATGATGAGTATTCAATTGGGGGTAGGGGCGCACCGACGTGCGCCCTTAGTTACCCCAAGACATGCTATCGTCTTTAAGCTTTTTCTTATTGATGAAGATATCGGCCTTATTAAAGATGATGGAAGCACCTACACCTGTAATTGTGCTATCCACGACGGTGCTAATTTCGTTGTCGATTATAGTGAAAAAGTTTCTTTCATTTGTAGGGGGCGGCTCCTAAGAAACACATTGCGGTTGTGGATGCGATAGCGAGCAGTATTGGGGATAAGGGCGCACGTCGGTGCGCCCCTACTTCCGGTTTTAATTACACAGCTGAGGATGGGTAAACTTAAAGGTAATACTTACGATGATCATCTATAACCCCATGCGACCCCTGAACCCAGTGCAGGCAATCGGGACAGCCATTAATCTTTATCGTTCCAACTTTCTGACTTATACTAGGATTGCTTTGATAGCAGTCGGTTGGAGTTTAATACCGTCTTTAAGCTTTTTTCTATTGATGTGGATATCGGCCTTATTAAAGATGATAGAAGCACCTACACCTGTGATTGGGCTATCCATGAAGGTGCTGATTTCGTTGTTGATTATAGTGACTTTGTACTGCATAGCTAAGACTCTGATGAATAATGCCTTGATCTCACGGCTGGCATTTCAAGAATTGATTCAAAGGTCTGAATCTGTAACCAAGGCACGTCGATTCTTACAACCCCATATTTGGAATATTGTCCTGGCTCATTTTTTTACGGGATTGTTACTGTCTGTGATTATTTTAGGGGTTGTGATTGCAGTATTTATCAATAGCGTTGTTCGCTTAGGCCCTTTGATAAATCTAGTAGCTCTGGGTCTTGTGTTTTGGTTCTTGACTCGTTTCTTTATCATAGAAATTCCGATTGCCATCGAAAAAAATCTCTCTGCTACCAAAACCATCAGTCGCAGTCGAGAACTATCTCAAGGCTCTGCATTTCACATTTTACTGATTATTTTATTGGGCGGCTTAGCAACTATTCCCTTATTGCTATTGCTTGTGCCTCTTGCTCTTCCTTTCATTCCCGATTTCCGGTTAGTCTTCAGCTATTTACTCAGCGTAGTTATCCTGTCTTTTTGGCAGTCGATTAAGGCAGTAGTCTACTATAACCTTCGTAGTTACCAAGAAGGAGTTGATCTCAAGCTTGCTAACCGTCAATCTGTTGGTCGCTCCCTTTCGATTCCCTCTCGTAGTCCTTTGAGTGATTTACTTTCTTCGACACCACCAATAGCCACAGAAAGCGATATCTCTCAACCCACACTCGATGATATCTCAGCTTCTTCTCCCCCTTCAACTCCTGCACCTACTCAACTCCAATCAAATACCTCTCCCCCTTCAAACCCTGCACCAACTCAACTCCCATCGAATACCTCTCCTTCTTCAACTCCTGCACCAACCCAACCCCAATCGAATACCTCTCCCCCTTCAACTTCTGCACCAACCCAACTCCAATCGAATACCTCTCCTTCTTCAACTCCTGCATCTACCCAATCTCAATCGAGTACCTCACTGAAAATTTCCACAGCAGCAGAATCAATTGCCCAACAATTGCAACAAATGGAAGTAGATTTTTCTCACTTAGAAGCAAAACATTGGCAAGCCATTGAGAATTATTTACAACGCCGTACTAAGTTGAATCAGGAAACCAAACAACAAACTGGTTTGCGATTGGCGACAGGAGTAAAAAAAGTGCTGAGAATCAAGCAATTGCCTCAAAAGATGACAGCTGATCTGTTTTTAGAAGCGGTTTATTGTGTTCACCGATATCACTCATAATGTCAAGCTAAAACTTTTAAGAAACAAGGTGACAAGACAACTCATGTAGAAGAAAAAAAGTAAATGTGTAGGGGCGGGTTCGCTCAAAACGCAGGCTATTCAACGATAATGTAACCAAACCCGCCCCGGCTGATGATACACCTATCATCCTAACGGGGCGGGTTTAGGTAATTGGCTTGGTCTAACCGAAACATGGTTGGTGAAGGGAGCCCCTACCGTATGTTATCTTTTAAGAAACAAGAGAGCGGTGGTACTCAAGGTTTTTAATCAAATCGCAGCTGTTTTAGGGCTTGCTGCATAGATTTTTGCCAAAGAAATTAATTTGTATATTTAATGGAATACTATCAAATACGCGATCGCTTCTTAAGAAACAAGGCTCCAACACAACTTATGTAGAAGAAAAGAAAGTAAATGTGTAGGGGCGGGTTCGCTCAAAACGCAGGCTATTTAACGATAATGTAACCAAACCCGCCCCGGCTGATGATACACCTATCATCCTAACGGGGCGGGTTTAGGTAATTGGCTTGGTCTAACCGAAACATGGTTGGTGAAGGGAGCCCCTACCGTATGTTATCT
>JAAHGR010000171.1 GCA_010672425.1 Symploca sp. SIO2E6 | reverse complement strand
CAATAAATATTTTTTCGCACTACTACAAATAAATTTGGATGTGTTGTGTTTGCCAGGTGGCAACACCAATTCCAAAAAAATCTTTGTCTTCCGTCCAGATTGGACAATCCAATAATAACGCAAGCGCTACCACAGGCCAGTCATCGGGATCACGCTCTGCAATCCGCTTTTTCGCATCTTGCTCGAACTGCCCATAGGTTTCTGGTTCAAGAGATTGGACAATATACCGCAGCCGTGCCAAAGCATCCATAGCTACAGAAACGTCAATGTGTTGGTATCTGCTCAAGATAACAGGCAAATGCCGTTCAGCCTCATTAAAACACTGTTCGGGAGTATAAAATCCCACATGGCCACTATGACATTCCAGCAAACTGCGGACTTTTTCACCCAAGACAGCACGAATTAAAATGTTGGCATCAAGAACAATACGTTTGATCTGGCTCATAGTTGCGATTTCTTTTGTCGCTCTTGTTTTCTAAGTGCGTCAAATTCAGCAATGATATCGTCTTCTGTAACCCCGCTTTTTTTCAGCATAGCTTTGAGCAGAAGGCTCGCTTTTCTCAAAGCCTCAAAATCGGCTTCTTTGGGGGAAGGTTTGGCAGGGATGTAATAACCAATATGTCGTCCGTGGGAAGTGACAGCGATAGGGTGTTCATTCTCCGCTGTGTATTTATGGAGATTAGCGCGAAAATCGCGGATACCAACAGATTGTATTTCACTCATGGTTTTATCTCCAATGTGTACACAAGATACACATTAGCATAAATTTCTAATGGGTTTCATTCTAAATTCGGCTTTCTGACTCCTGTTATAATTATCCTGTGCTTTTCTCTCCCACAGCTCCCAATACTGCTCGGATAAGCCTGAATTCTTCTCCCCCAGCTCCCCCAGCTCATCTTGACCAAAACTTCTCTTAACCGAGCAGTATTGCCCTAGCTCCTTGCTCCCCTGCCTTCTAGGCAAGTTTTTTGATCAGCAAGTTAAAATCAGCAACTACACCAGACAAATTGTCAACTGTCAACAGTGGGACGTGGACAAAAATGCAATTCATGTTAAAGTTGCGTCCTTGTAAATGTTTTAAAACCTGGTAGTAAAGTCCCTCACAGACAAATTTACCTGCATCATCGCTGATCTCTGTTACCGTTAAACCTGCCACTAATTGCTGTAAATCCACCCCTGTGCTTAACTTGGTATCTCCACAAGTAGCACAAGACTCTACCGTTAATTGGGTGTTTTTTTCCGCCATACCGCATAATAAAATACTATCCGGTCGTAAGTTCTCGATTGTGGCAATCACACGACTGCTAGCTTGGAGGATATCAACTGGCAACTGTCTCAAGTAGGTTAAAGAGTAAGGAAAACTCTCCTGTTGGGCAATTTTCTCTAGTAAATCATCCGACGAATTAGACGTGTGATGAGGTAGCCAGGTTTGAAAAGAGGTTAGGAGCAGTTTTCTAGGCATACAATAAAGACAGCTTGAAGAATAAATCCAGGGGGGTATTGGTTCATGGCGGTAATTGCTGTTATAGACTACGACATGGGAAATTTGCACTCTGCATGCAAAGGTTTAGAGAAGGCTGGGGCAATAACTAAAGTTACAGATTCTCCAGCAGATATTGAAGCAGCCGATGCAGTAATTTTACCTGGAGTGGGAGCCTTTGATCCAGCAGTGCAACATTTGCGATCGCGGGATTTGGTCGAACCAATCAAAAGCGCTATCTCCAGCGGTAAACCCTTCTTAGGAATCTGCCTAGGTTTACAAATTTTGTTTGAGGGTTCTGAAGAAGGCAACTCACCAGGACTCGGAATTTTTGCTGGTACAGTACGCCGCTTTCGTCCAGAATCCGGAATCACGATTCCCCACATGGGTTGGAACCAATTGGAGTTTACCCAACCAGATTGTCCTCTATGGCAGCAATTACCAAGCAAGCCCCATGTCTATTTTGTCCACTCCTACTATGTTGACCCTGTTGATCCTACTATAAAATCCGCCACCGTTACCCACGGTAGTCAGACAGTAACCGCTGCGATCGCACGGGACAACTTAATGGCAGTACAATTCCATCCAGAAAAATCTTCTAGTTCAGGATTGGAAATTTTATCTAACTTTGTAGCGCAGGTCAAGACAACAGTGTTCGTATGATAGGAAATACAAGAGTTGTTAAGCATTTGCGGAAACCTTCGAGTTACAGAAGCCGTCAATGTTAACCCTACAGGTATAACGGGAATCTCCAGCAGGTTGAAAGATGAAGAACAAATTTTTCCAAAAACTCACGGTTGGTACTGTTAGCATTGCCTTGTTGCAGGTAGCCATACTAGCTAGTCCTGGATATGGACAAACTGAGAGCATAATTGAAGAAGATAACTCTGCTCAGTCAACTGAGTTAACCGAGGAGTTGACTGAGAGTATGATTGATCGCGATACCCTATGCAGTCCCTTCAAAACCTTAGAGGAAGATAAGTTACTCAATACGATTGGGGATTTGGAAGCAAGGGGAGGGGACCTAGAGGATGCCTTCGAGAAAATCAGAGCTGTGTTAGATACATCCTCGTCAGAAGAAGAAGATTTTAATTTGGTGGATAGTACAGTCTGGGATTTGATGAGAGCTGTGGCTATCGGAATCGAGGGAGTTTGTGCCCCCTCTTAAAGAGTGCAAGAATCGGTGAGCTATCAGCACCTCAGCTTTTTTTGGGCTTTTGCCGACTGAATTCCCCAATTGGAAACAGTCAAATCTTATCACTATTCCCAATTCCCAATTCCCAATTCTCAATTCCCAATTCCCAATTCTAATTTGCTAAATCTTCCGGCAAAGGGTTTATTGGCTTTGAAGTCTACTTATAGGACTGATGATATAGAGGCAGTTTTTGCCCAGGCATCAGAGTAAATAACTGTAAGACACAAGACTAAGACAACAACCGACATGAAACTCACTTATCGTGGTATCAGCTATGAACATCAACCCACTATCTTGGAAACTGCGGAAACTGGGATTACCGGCAAATATAGAGGAGTAAAATCTCACTTTCGGCGTCGCCAATCAATTCTCATGCCCCATTCAAGCTTTCGACTCAAATATCGCGGCTTGATGCATCTGGTTTTTGGACTCTCCTGGTACGAATTAAAATCACAAGATGTTTCTCCTTCAGAACATTCTACTATCCAACAGCAGGATGAGGAATGAAGGAATTAGGTGTTAGGTGTTAGGTGTTAGGTGGTAGGTGGTAGGTTTTAATGATTTGCTGGAGTTCGCGTATACTAAAGAAAAAGCTTATGAATTTTCCGGCACAAAATTGAGGGAAGCACATAATGGTTGCACAGCTCAAATCGGATATTTCTCAACCCACTTACACTGTCACTTGGGAAAAATTGCCCGATGACTACCCATTACCGGATGACCCTGTGGAAAATACCAGTCAACCCTTAATTGCAGCAGCTCTCAGAGAAAGTCTTGAATTGCAAGGACGATTAACATCACAGAGCCTAGTTGCTTCTAATTTGGGCATCTGCGCTACAGTCAATAACCGCACAACTGTCAAAGCACCAGATTGGTTTTATGCTCATCGGGTAATTCCCCTCGAACCACCCCGCTCACGTCGCAGTTATACTCCTCGTGTGGAAGGAGATAACCCGGCAATTGTCATGGAGTTTTTGTCGGAAACCGATAGGGGTGAATATTGCTGGCGTCCTTTCCCTCCCTATGGCAAACTCTGGTTTTACGAGCGCATTCTCCAAGTGCCGATTTATGTGATATTTGAACCAGATGCTGGTTTTATAGAAGTACGCCAACTAGTGGAAGGAGCCTATCAGATTCAAGCGGCTGATACTGAGGGTCGTTACTGGATGGAAGTGCTTGGTCTATTTCTGGGAGTTTGGTATGGTAAAAAAGCCGATCTCACTGGTTATTGGTTGCGGTGGTGGGATCGGGAAGGGAATATGTTACTCTGGGGTATGGAGCGGATTGAGCAAGAACAGCAACGGGCTGAGCAAGAACAACAACGGGCTGAGCAAGAACGCCAACGGGCTGAACAAGAGCGCCAACGGGCTGAACGGTTAGCGGATTATTTGCGCTCGCAAGGTTTAGATCCAGAACAACTTTAGCTCATCCTACAATTGGCATTGTATACTATGTGGATGATTATGCCCTAAACTTTCCCGTGAGCAAAAGAACACTGCTGAACAAGAGGTTTAAGCCCCTTGCGTACAATTGAATTAAGCGATCGCAGAAAGCTGACAGCTGAAAGCTCTTGAGTAATTCAGAAATTGATAGTAAATATGAGTAATGGTACATATAGCGGTAAGGCAAAGAGAAAAGCCTTTTTCCCTACCGAGATAGGTAAAACCGTATTATTCGTAGTTTTACAGATTAGCCATAAAAATAATCCTGTTAGCAAGGGAAAAGTTAAGATACCAAATCCCAAGGCTAACCCTGTATGTTCATAAAGAGGGCGTTCTATATCTGAAAAATTGACATTCTTAATAGAATCAGCAGTTTTTAATCCTAAATAAAAGGCTAATACAATAGCAGTAATAGTGGAACAGATAATAGTAATTTTTTTTGACCAGATATGGTGATTATTAGTTGCCATTTGCCAATACCTATGCTAGAATGGAAGATTATCATCCTCCTGAGCTTTAATCGATAGTCGCCAGTACGTACTGACTTCCTCTTGCACCGGAAGTTCCTCAACAGCTTCCCCAAGTTCTTGCTGGATTGCTTTGGTTAAGGTTACAGACAAATCTAACTCAATTCCCAAAGATTGGGTAAGGTCTGCCAGTTGTTTAAAAGGTATTTTTTTGGTAGTGCGCTTAGAGCTAGAGAGGTTAAAACCTGCTTGGTTTGATATCTTTTGTACTTTCATTGCAGCCTTGATTCTGTCTTTAATATAATTGACCTCTGCATCTAGCTGCTTCCATCGCTCCTCTATCTGTCGATACCTGAGAATCAGTGCTTCGATATCTTCCTGAGCAGGATCTGGTTCAATTAGTTCTAAGAGCCGCTGATGCACTTGAGCGACATAAACTGGATCCAGTTTGGCATAATTTAATTGGTTTGTCTTTAGGGGACGCCTTCCCCAATCACTCTCTTGTTGAGTTTTATCGACTGGTGGCAAATGACACAGGGTTTCTACCAGAGTTTGTAGTTTATGATTGGGTAAGGGGACTAGGGAGTAAGGTAATTTTTTGGCCATTTCTAAGGTGCAGGTAACATTTTTAACCTTTCCTTTACCCAAAAATCTCAGATCATAGCTAGCATTGTGAAAGACCTTCTCAATAGCCGGGTTAACCATAATGGTTTTGATGAACTCATCTACCAGTTTTGGCTGGTGCAAAACATCTAAGATGGAGACTTGCTCAGCACTACGTAACAAGGCTGAGGTTTGAGTAGTTGCTAGGGTTTCGTCTTTGGCGTAGCTAGACTTCCCCGTAAGATTAGTAGAATTATCCAAAACTTGAATTAAAGACAATCTCGGCTTACTAGTTTGATAGTCAGCCACCTCTGTATCAAGCCAAAGAATTTTTGAGAGAGCGTACTTGTTAATAATTGCTTTAATTTCTTGAGGATCGGTAAGGTAGGGCATATTGGGAATGTAGAATGTAGAATGTAGAATTTAGAATTTAGAATTTAGAATTTAGAATTTAGAATTTAGAATTGAAGTTTGCTGGTTAATTTGTGGAGATAGGTTTCGCATAACACTCATCGCTCTCAATTTTCAATTCCCAATTCCCCATTCCCAATTCCCCATTCCCAATTCCCCATTCCCCATTTTCAAATCAGAGATTTTTCATAAATTCGGTAAGTCTTATAAACCTCTCCCCCTGATGCTTCAATGAGTTTGCGGGAAGATAAGTTATCTGCAAAAACCCAAGACAATTCTGCCCTTTGATAAAGTTTGCCTTTTTTAATCCCCCCTTGCATTCCTAAATAGATTAAGGCGAGAGGAACCATTTTCCGGCGATACTCTGGTAAAGAACACATAGCAATGACCCGCGCTTGGTTAATCTGACGACGATACCAGAGAAACTTGAGGATTCCTAACCAGTTGAGTTTGCCACCAACCTGTTTCAGAGGGATATTGTAGTCTGGTAAACCCATCCAAAACCCGATCATTTCCCCTTGGTCTTCGGCAACGGGAAAGAGGTCTGGATCAACTAAACTCTGTAGGGATTTAGCTTCTTCGAGGAATTCCTCCTGACTACGGGGGGTAGAACTCCAGTTATCAGCAAAGGCACGATTAAACAAGTTATATAAACTCTTCACATCTTGCTCAAACTCTTCTCCTTTAGTTCTCAAAGGACGGAAAGTTATGCCGGATTTGCAGGCAATCCGATAAGCCTTCTCAAATTTAGCAGCTAAAGATTGATTCAAAGGAAAATCATAAGCATAGGCATCCTTGGCTTTTGTCCAACCATCCTGCTCCATAAATTCTGGATAATAAGCTGGATTGTAAGGCATCATCACCATCGGTGGAGAGTCAAAACCTGCGACTAAGAAGAAACAATTGTTGTGAGTTGACAGGTCAATTGGTCCGCGTACCCTAATCATGCCTTGCTCTTGCAGCCATTGGCAAGCACGATTGAAGAGAGATTGGGCAATAGTAAAATCCGGAGTGCATTCAAAAAAACCAAATAGACCAATATTTTTGCCTTCCCGTTCAATCAACCTTTGATTTACCGCAGCAACAATCCGTCCCACTGCCTGCGGCTGGTTTTTCCCTTGGTCAACAGCGATAAACTGCTGCATTTTCCCATAGTTAAAGAAGGGATTACTTGGAGCAAACTTTGTAGCAACATCACTACGCAGAGGGGATACCCAGTAAGGATCATCAGCATATACCAGTTCCGGTACATCCAAAAACATTTCCTGGTCTTGTGGGGTAGTTACAGCCTTAATTAGAATATTGGTCATTTGTTATTGGTTGTTTGTTATTTGTTATTGGTTGTTTGTTATTTGTTATTTGTTATTTGTTATTTGTTGTTTGTTATTTGTTGTTATTTGTTATTTGTTGTTTGTTATTTGTTGTTATTTGTTGTTATTTGTTATTTTTTGTTTGTTATTTGTTATTTGTCAAGCAAGTGAAGATTTAAGATTGAAGATTTTAGAATTATTCACTAAATAAATTTAGGGCTTGTGACCGTTTTATTCTTCAATCTAAAATCTAAAATCTAAAATCTCTCTGGTCATTGGTCATTGGTCATTGGTACAAACAACAAAGGACAAACAACCAACAACCAACAACCAACAACAAAAGACAAACAACCAACAACCAACAATCAACTAAGCACTAATCATTGGTTGATACAACAAGTCCCTTGTTGCCACCATCGCTGCCACCAACTGCTCCATTTCTTCCTTGGTATGCAGAGCATTCACGGTAATTCTCAGGCGTGGTTTGGCAATAAACCAGATGGGAGATACCCAAATCCCGTGTTTTTCCAGCAGATGTCTACCAAAGACCTTGGGATTAATATCCGAGGGTAAAATTACTGGTACGACATTAGTTTCACCAATAGCAACAAAATCCTTTTCGGCTAAACGCGATCGCAAGTAGCAAGCGTTTTCTTGAAGTTTGGTCACCAATTCTGGATGCTGGCGTACTTGGCGAATGCTCTCCAAGGCAGCAGCAGTCAGGGGTGGTGCCAAGGAAATTGTGCCGATGGATGTTGGAGAAACATTTAACAAGGGAATTAGTTCCGCTACATGAGAACTAATGGCTGCACCAGCGGAGGCAGCAAACTTGGAGAAGGTAGTCATAATTAGGGGAACAATACCCTTCTCGATTGCTTGCTGAGGCAGGATATCAAAATGTTCATAGATACCTCTACCGGTAGCACCAATCGCACCACTGGCATGAGCCTCATCCATGAGCAAAACGCTGCCTGGGTAATTTTGCAGCACTTCCAGCATGTCTGGCAAGGGAGCAATATCACCATCCATAGAGAATACCGCATCAGATACCACCATAATTCGATCATCTGGACGAGCATACCGGTGGAGTTTGCGGGACAAATCCTCCACATTACAGTGGCGGTAGGCTTTGACGCGAACCCGGGGACTATGACCAAAAACTTTACCAGAACGGGTGCCAGCATTGACTACAGCAGAAACGATACAACCGTGGTTTAGGACATCTGTGAGAATCAATGCCTCTCTTGTATGCTGAAAACCGGGTACGGGAATTGCCAAGTGACAGAAGGCATCCATCAAACCCTGCATCGCCATCCAGGCATTAATAAACAATTGGGTATGAGATAAGTGCTTAAACTCAGAAATCTCATTTTCTAGCTGACGGTGCAGCTCAATACGGCCACTTAGAACCGAGCAGGAACTGTTGGAGGTACCATACTGGAGGATGGCATCAATGGCTGCTTGCTTAATCGCTTCTTCCTGGACTAAACCTAAAACATCATTGCTACAGAAGTTCAGAACCTTCTGACGCTTGCCTGTGGCAGTTGATTCAATTTCGGCTAAATTGCCCCATTTCTGATGACATATATATTCGTCGGGATCTAGCCCACTTTCGTACCAGCGCTGAACATACTCTTTAACTACTTGCACAAATTTAGCCCTCTCACCTTAACTCCTAGATAGATGTTATTGAACTCTGGTACTGAGGCAACATGGATTTTTATCCCAGGGGACAAGAAGCTAAGCAATTGCTCTCCAGTCCTGTTTACCGTTGTGTTCATCCGATAATTGAGTTATCCTTAAATTAGCTGAGCTTGGTCAGTTGCAATCGCTGACGAGTCTGGGTGTCCATTGTTTCCCTGCTGGTTTGATTGTTGCATATATTGTTCATATTGCTTAACAATTACTCGCTGTAAGGCAATAATCGCTGGATTAATTTCCACATAGCGCCGTTGGGGATTGGCGAGATAGGTTTGCTGCTCACTCTCAATCATTTCTTTATCTTGGTCAAGAAATTTCTTCAAAAACCAGTGCCAGATGACTGGAACTAACAGTGGTCTCAACATGCCGAGAAACCATTGCGGTAGGCGAATTTTGACAAAGAGTAGGGAGAAAGAGCGGGTTAGGGAAGGCCCCACCGGTAGCCTCATCAAGTACAGAGAGGAAACTCCTTCGAGAGAACTGTGATAATGAGGGTAACGATACTGGATGGAAACAGTTTTGGTAGTTACCTGGTTACCTTGTTCACTCAGTCCCAAAAATTTACTCAAGTTACCTCGATAGGAAACCTGGTAGTCAGCACAAACTTTCCCTTGCCCTTCCCGTAAACTCATCAGGAGAGGATCGAACCAACCCTGTAATTCTTTGTGCAGAAATCCGTGGAACACATCCATAGTATTTTCATTACAGATAGAGAAGTGAGCCTGAAAATGACCAGGTATGGGCACCATTAACCAGTCAGGATCAGCGAATTCGGGAACATCCGGGGGATGGCAGTGTTCTGCCAAGCTGGAATTCCCAGGGAAGATCCAGATGATATTATATTTTTCCTGAATCGGATAGCTATGGGCTTGGGCACAGGGAAGTTTTTGGTTGGGTGGTAAGTAGGGAATATCAACCAATTTACCATCCCCATTCAAAGCCCAGCCGTGATAAGCACATACTAAGTTAGCCCCTTGGACTTCGCCTTTGTGCAAGGCTATCCCTTTGTGGGGACAGGCATCCTCTAAGGCGTGGAGCTTACCAGCCTGGTCCCGGTAAATCGCAATTGCTTGTTGCCAAATCACTACAGGCATAATTTCCCCTGGCTTAAGATCATTAGCCCAAGCAACTGGATACCAATAATTCGGGTTAATCCCTACTTCTCGGACAGCATTCCAAACGGTGTGACCCTTGAGGGTGGTAGCTAATTCCATGAAACTGGTTTTTTTACGGTGTGTATCTGAAAATATGTAGCCTGTACGCTCTTGTAAGTCAACCTATAATGGGTAAGATTGGCATTGTCAGCTTCTTAAGCTGTTAATAGTCAGTTTGCCGACGATTAGCCTGTTATTGCATGACTTCTGATTCTGCTGAACAATCAGTTTCCACCGCTTCCTCCAGTGACAAGGTAGTAGATTGCCAGCTACAAGTTCGTCTCCAACGGGAGGGAGAACAGCTACAATTAATTTTGCCTAAGTCAGGAGAAATGCCCGACGAAGCAACTTGGTTGGAGCTTTGGCAACAGCTAAAACATCGTCTTAATACCGGTGAGCGCTTCTGGCAGGAAAACACAATTGTACATCTGATGGCTAATGATCAACTGTTGGATGGACAGAAGCTACAAGCGATCGCAAATGCTCTGAGGGAAGTTGAGCTTCAGCTAGAGCGAGTTTTTACTAGCCGACGACAAACGGCTGTTGCTGCAGCTACTGCCGGTTACTCCGTTGAACAACAAACTCCGGGTAAATCTCTCCAGAAAAACCCGGTTGCATCTACCGAGTTGTCCGCAGAACCTCTATACTTACAAACAACAGTGCGAGCTGGTATTGAAATTCGCCATCCCGGTACTATTGTTATACTAGGAGACTTAAATCCTGGTGGTACCCTAATCGCTAGGGGAGATATCTTCATTTGGGGGCGTCTACGGGGAATTGCTCATGCTGGTGCTAGTGGCAATCGCTCTTGTCGGATTATGGCTCTGCAAATGGAGCCAACCCAACTGCGGATTGCTGATGCGGTAGCCAGAGCACCAGAAACACCCCTGTCTGAGTTCTATCCTGAGGTAGCTTATATCACCTCCAGCGGTATTCGCATTGCCAGAGCCCTTGATTTCTCTAAGACCAACTTTTTGTTGAATTCATGAGTCGCATTATTGTTATTACCTCCGGCAAAGGAGGGGTAGGAAAAACTACTATTACTGCTAATTTAGGTATGGCGATCGCTAAATTGGGTCGTCGAGTCGCTCTAGTGGACGCAGATTTTGGTCTGAGAAACTTGGATTTGCTGTTGGGGCTAGAAAATCGGGTAGTCTATACTGCCGTTGAAGTCTTGGCTGAGCAATGCCGTTTGGAGCAAGCTTTGGTCAAAGACAAGCGACAGTCAGGATTAGTACTGCTACCGGCGGCTCAAAGCCGTAACAAAGAAGCAGTCAGTCCTGAACAAATGAAACAGCTGCTGGAATCCTTAGCTAAAAACTACGAGTACATCTTAGTTGATAGCCCAGCAGGAATTGAAATGGGCTTCCGTAATGCAATCTCTGCTGCCTCAGAAGCTTTAATTGTTACCACACCGGAAATTGCTGCGGTGCGGGATGCTGACAGAGTTATCGGTTTACTCGAAGCCGACAATATTAAACCTATTAACCTCGTGGTCAACCGCTTGAAAGCCGCAATGGTGCAAGCGGATCAGATGATGTCTGTTCAAGATGTTCAAGAAATTCTCGCTATTCCCCTCATCGGTGTCGTTCCCGATGATGAGCGGGTTATTATCTCTAGTAACCGGGGTGAACCCTTCGCAGCCGAAGAAAAGCCTTCCCTACCTGGCATCGCCATCAATAACATTGCTCGTCGCTTAGAAGGGGATAAACTTCCCTTCCTAGATTTAATGGCGGAACACGACAACTTGATCAACCGCCTCCGGCGTATGTTCCGCAATTAAGTTGTAGTATGCTCAGGTGAAACCGGGTTTATTCTGAGGATAACAAGGAAATATCAGCATTTGTCACCAAATTTACCCGGTTTCCGATGCTCTAGGTCAAACAATTGAAGATTGAAGATTGAAAATTTTAGATTTACCCCATAAATAAATTTAGGGGCTTGTGACCGTTTTATTCTAAAATCTAAAATCTAAAATCTAAAATCCAAAATTTCTCTGGTCAAAGCCATCTCGAAATTAAGATAATAACCCCTGAAAGTCCCATGATTAGCGAACTTCTGGAGAGACTTTTTCCCTGGACTAGTGCCACTAGTAGTCGCAGCCAAGTCAAACAACGCCTCCAACTGGTAATTGCCCATGATCGGAGTGATCTTAGCCCGAAAATGGTTGAGTTGATGCGCAATGAAATCTTGGAAGTAGTTTCTCGCTATGTAGAAATCGATACCGAAGATTTAGAGTTTACCCTAGAGAGTAACCAACGAGCAACAGCATTGATTGCTAATTTACCGATCCGACGGGTTAAGAATGAAGTGCCTTTACCTTCTTCGGATGGAGAATAGGAGGTAAAGTTCGGGGTTCTAGATCCCCCCCCCTTAACCAAGCAGTATTGGTAGGGGCGGGTTTAGGGATATCTTAATGCATTCGATAATAACCATCAGACAAAACCCGCCCTATCGATAACCTTGCGGATTACCGAAGATTTACCTCTTTAATT
>JAAHGR010000170.1 GCA_010672425.1 Symploca sp. SIO2E6 | reverse complement strand
GAGAGGAGGGGGGAGGGGGGGGGGGGGGGTGGGGGGGTGGGGGGGGGGGGTGGGGGGGGGGGGGGGGGGGATGGGGAGATGGGGGAGATGGGGAGATGGGGAGATGGGGAGAAGAAGGAGTAAGCTGATCCGAGCATTATTGGAACAGGGAGCAGGGAGTAGGATAACTATATAAAACCTACAACCAACCACCCACCACCTGACAAATGACAAACGACAAATAACAAACGACAAATAACAAATAACAAATAACAAACGACAAACGACAAACGACAAACGACAAACGACAAATAACAAACGACAAATGACAAACAACAAACAACAAACAACAAATGACAAACCAAGTTTTAATTTTGGGAGGACAAGGACGAATTGGCAGCAGCGTAGCCCAAGACTTAGCTGCTTATACCCAGGCGCAAATTACCGTTACAGGACGTCAGCAGACGAGGGAAAGTACCCTGCCAGTGGAATTTCTTGCTCTGGATTTGGCAGATAGTGAGGGTTTAAGGAACGCGATCGCTGCTGCTAAGCTGGTAATTCATTGTGCTGGTCCGTTTCTCTACCGGGATGCCAAGGTGCTGCAAACCTGCATTGAGCAAAGAGTAGACTATCTCGATATCAGTGACAATCGGGCTTTTACCCGGACAGCCTTAACTTATCGAGACCAAGCTGCTGCCGCTGGGGTCACAGCTATTGTCAATTCGGGAATTTTCCCTGGCATTTCCAATAGTATGGTACGTCGTGATGTCGAACAACTAGCTCAAGCTCAAAAGATTCACTTGAGCTATGTAGTTGCCGGTTCTGGCGGTGCGGGAGTGACGGTGATGCGGACAACCTTTCTCGGTTTACAAGAACCGTTTGAGGCTTGGCTCGATAACCAGTGGCAACAGGTAAAACCCTATAGCGATCGCGAGACAATTTCCTTTCCTGCACCCTATGGTAATGCTGGTGTCTACTGGTTCGATATGCCAGAAGCTTTTACCTTGGTTGACTCTTTTGGGGTGAATACCGTCATTACCAAATTTGGTTCAGTGCCCGATTTTTACAATCATCTTACCTGGATTGCAGCCCATATATTTCCCTCATCCTGGCTGAAGAATCCTGGCGGCATCGAGTTTTTGTCCCAGGTTAGCCATATCATGACTGATGTTAGCGATCGCTTCAGTGGTATTGGTGTCGCTATTCGCAGTGAGGTACAAGGATACAAGGATAACAAATCGGCTACAGTCTGTTCCACCTTGGTGCATGAGAATACCGCCGTCGCCGCCGGTGCAGGTACTGGTAGTCTGGCTCAGCTAATATTGGCAGGGAAACTCCATAAGCCGGGTGTTTGGCCTGTAGAACAAGCTCTTTCTACCGAGTTATTTGAGGAAACAATGCACAATAGAGGCATTGAGATTAATTTTGAGACTAACCCTTGGTGGCAATAAGGCTCCAAGGCAGGAGGCAGGAGGCAGAAGGGAAGAAAAAAGGTTGCAAGGGAGAAGAGCTCAGGGGGTGACAAGCAAGCTGAGGGCTTGATAAATGAAGCTTTTGACCCCATTGACCTCCATAAAGATGGAATCTTATTGACAGGCTTATTGAGAATGAGTTGATGTAAAGTGTCTGATGATAATGATAATCATTATTTAGAGAGGAGGGGGCGCAATGCGCCCCCTCCTCTCTAGTTTATTCAAATGAATTGAATTGTGGAAAAAGAACTATTATAGAAAGCAATATCTTCTCGATTTAAGCTATCATAAAAGCTGGTCAACAATTAAGCTAATTAATAGCTAGCTGTATCAGAGACATTGCTCTCAATCCACGTTGAAAGTAAGGTAATTTATGGGGACTAAGACTCATTAACTTGTTGACTATATTTCGACAATACTTGATACTTATAGCCCAGCTTATACCATATATTCCTATCCAAAAATTACTATGCCTTTGCCGAGATCTTCTTAGCTCTTTGAGACGATTTATATATTTTTTTTGTCCTATTTGTTTTAATTTTTGACCTTGTAAAACGGAACATACGTAAGCCATCGCGATTAACATCACTAATCTTGTCAACCGCTCAGTTGAAGATGAGAGAACCCTCAAGATTGTAGCCTCCAGTTTTACAGTCTTTAAACATTGCCTCAATGCCACTACGAGCTTTATATGCCATGATTGCCTCCTCAAAACTAGCTAAATTAGTGAGAATGTACCATCCTGACTTTTCAAGCTTACCTCGATATTTTCTTTTCCAATAACCCGCCAGAGAAAATTTACCAAATCCTTTTTTCTTGGTATAATCGATTCCTACATAAAAGAACTTAGTCCCTGGAGCTAAACCCAGCTCACTTAAAAGCTCATAGTTTTTCCCTTTTCGACGAATGTGTGTATCTTGTTTCTGACGAAAGGCAAAGTACACTTTCTTTGTTTTGAGCCAATAAGCTAACTCTACACTCCGAAATTCTCGGTCTCCTATTACCACAATTTCATAACATTTCAGTAGTCGTAATACTGGACGAAGATTTAATCAAGCTAAAGAGCAATCCATTAGAGCTGTTTATGGATGTGTTATATCAATTCCGGCTATATTGGTATAATATTCATGACGTAGGGGCGCAATGCTTGCGCCCGCCAGCGTCTATGTTTTCTAACCAAAAAGCCAAATTATTAATCATTCCGATACAACCGGAATTGATATTAGTAGTGGCACACAATGGCGATTTATTAAACTGGAAGGACAAACAGTAACCATTGATTTAATGGATTATCCGCTTCCTCCTCTGGAACAAATTCTTAGTTTTTTGGTGTGGATTGTCAAATCTGGATGATGTTAGCGAAATCCTGTAGAGACGTTGCATGCAACGTCTCTACAGGGCAGGATATAAAGGTTTCATATAACTTAGATCTTGCACGCAATCAAGAAAATTGACTTGTGAAGGTAGGCAACAGGCAACAGCTCATCTGGCAACAGTGATAAGATTTGACTGTTTAAGTTCTGAAATTGATTGCTCTGGCTTACGGTATTACTGAGATCTTGCACGCAATCAAGAAAATTGACTTGTAAAGTTAGGCAATAGGTAATAGGCACTCTTGCAATAGTGATAAGATTGGACGTTTTCAGTACCGAAATTGATTGTTCCAACTTCCACTGTTCAGTATTTATGATGCATAGTGCAAGATCTGAGTATTAAGTATTTTTGATGCATAGTGCAAGATGTGAGTATAAACCGGATTTGATATCAACCCCCAATTTGCGACATAGTACGAGTGTAGGTATCAGTAGTTCCAGAGTCTCGTAGTTTGAAGTTAATTTCTGGTTTAATTAGTAGTAGCTGACGTACTTCCTCCCTTAATTCCGACAGATTTACACCACTCCGAAGAGCCGTTTTGAGATTAATTTGGCCAGATTCATTGAGCAGACAGGGACGCAGCCAGCCATCGGCAGACAAACGCATCCGGTTACAGCGATCGCAAAAACATTCTGACATCTGACTGATAAATCCTAAAGTCCCTCTAGCACCGGGAATTTGGAAGATATCAGCCGGTCCATTACCTCGAACTGTTGATTCGAGCAAACCCCAACGCTTTCGGATGCGCTGTCGCAATTCTTCTGAAGGTATCCAAGCACGTTCCCCAAACAGTTGACCATTACCAATGGGCATAAATTCGATAAAGCGGACATGCCAATGGCGCTCAATTGTCAAAGCTGCTAAATCGAGTACTTCTTGATCATTAATGCCTGGAATCACTACTACATTCAGCTTCAAGGGGTCAAATCCTACCCTATGTGCCGCTTGAATTCCCTCCCAAGTTTGCTGCCAACGGGACTTTCCCCGATTGCCAATAATTTTCTCAAAAGTCTCCGGTTCCAGGGAGTCAAGGCTGATATTGATCCGCCGCAAACCGGCATCGTAAAGTTCCTGTGCGATGGGAGCCAGTAAAAAGCCATTCGTAGTCATTGCCAAGTCTTGGGTTTGGGGAAGCAAGGCAATCTCCCTCACTAAATCCACAACCCCTTGACGCAGCAGTGGTTCACCTCCCGTCAGGCGAAATTTGCTAAATCCCACAGGAATAAACACTTCCCGCAGCAATATTAGTAATTCCTCATTAGTGAGCAATTCCTGCCGCAGAATATAGTCTAGTTCTGTCCCTTCCGGCATACAGTACTGACAGCGAAAGTTGCAGCGATCTATTAAGCTAATACGGAGATAATCAACTGTATTCATGGTTTTTTTTGTAATTAAGCTGTCAGCTTTCAGCTACTCTGATGCTATAGGCGTGAGCTAATAGCATCAGATGAGGCACATCCAACTTTTACCCTGCCTATTCTCTATTCCCAATTCCCAATTCCCAATTCCCAAATACCAATAACTCATGTACTATCAATAATGATAAACAGTATATCAAGTTCTCAAAAACAATTTTAGCCTAGTGAATAAACTGACAAAGCAGGCAATAATTAAAGTGTACACTACCCCTCTAAAGAATCCCGACACTGGAGTTGAGGTCATCTCATTAATCTGGTCATTCCATTCCGTCAAGACTAGAATTGGCCAGAGCACATTGGCAAAAGCAACGTAGGCAATCATTGGATTCATACCATTATCAATTAACAGTTGCAGCCAGGATTTTTTTTGAAAAACATCAATAATTATTATAAATACAATTAGCATGAAAATTGACATGGCTGTCGTTGTGAAAAAATAACTAATTGTGGCATTGTCTTTTTTAATGCCTTCTTGATAGGGCTCAAAGAGTAATCCTAAACCTAGCCAATAAACTCCCCAGCGATACAGGGTATTTAACAACCTTTCTGTGGCATTAACTGGCTTGGAGAACAGGATAAAACCTGATATAGCTAAAATTCCACTGATTAAAGTTGTTTGCCAAATTAATCTTGCCTGTAATCCAATCAATAAAATGATAATGAGCAGTACCATCAAACCAATGATGAGAAACCCACCCCCAACCCCTCCCAGGAGGGGAAACCCACCCCCAACCCCTCCCAGGAGGGGAGTAGAGAAGGGTCTATTCTTGGGCTTGGGTGGTGAAATTGTCTCATCGGGACTGCCTATTGCCTGTTGTCTATTCCCAATTCCCAATTCCCAATTCCCAATTCCCAATTCCCAATTCCCAATTCCCAATTCCCAATTCCCAATTCCCTGTTCCCTTCTCCCCTCCTGTAACCAAGCATAGATTAAATCACCAACAAGAGTACCAGGAATACCGATGAATAAGTACTTCAAATAATCAAATCTGAAAATCCAAGGAGCAGGGGATACAGACCAAACAGTGGCAACCCAACTGTCGGTATTAGCTGATAAGTTGAGAGCTAGTAACAAGCCAAGTAAGCCAAGACGTAACCAGGGATTGTAACGAGTAAATAACCAGATGAGGGAACTGAATACGGCAACGTTAGTGAGAATAACTAGAATAATATCGCTTTGTTCCAAGGAAAATCCGGTTCCATCAGGATCTCCCAGCTTATAGAGGAGCAAAATTCCCAGACCCCAAGCACCGATAGTCAGGGAGTTTCGCAGCCACAGAGTCCAAGATTTAGGCCACCGGACAAACATCAAGAAGAGTACCACAAATCCCAACATCGCCAGTTGCCAGGTTTGTGGACTGGGGTTTGGGTTAATGGTAAATGGTCGAATATGCTGTAAGAATATGGCAAATGCCCCTAACAGAAATCCTCTTTTGAGGATAGGTAAAATAATTTGTTGTGTGCTCCAGCCTTTGGCTAGACGACGAGACAGAGCTAAGGGAATGGCTGCTCCCAGGGAAAATAAGAATAGGGGAAAAACCAGATCTACCCAGGTTAATCCCGGTAGATTAGGATTGAAGGTATGATCAGGGGGTGGCACTTGGGCATGATACATCCAGGCTGGCAAAATTTTACGAGGGATGACCCCAGACAAAACCATAGTTAAAATTGCGAACCCCCGCAGTGCATCTAAAGCTACGGCACGTTTGCTTGGGGACTTAGAAGTAGGAGCAACAGGGTTGGGCATGGAGTTTTTGGGAATGGGGAATGGGGAATTGGGAATTGGTTGTAAATATACCAATTCTCCTTAAATGCATAACAGCTTAACATCTAAAAATGTAGGTTGGGTGAAGCGGTAGCGTAACCCAACGCAGCACAGAAGGAGTGTTGGGTTACGAAGAAAGCTTCACTCAACCTACTTATGTCTGGTATAATCGATAGTAATAAGTTAATTACCACCAATAAACTTATTACTTATTACTTATTACTTATTACTTAAAATGAGCCGTGGTATCTATATTATTGCCAATGATCGGGTAACTGAACAAGCGATCGCGCTTCTCAATAGTATTCGCTTATACGATCCAGATACGTCGATTACCCTGATTCCCTATAATGATCAATATCAGGTGATCGCTCAACTGTTATCAGATTCCTATGGTGTCAAACTTTATCCAGATTTGGAACTCGTTGAGCGCCTCTCTCAAAAAGTCTCTAGCATCTTTGGCAAGAACCTTTTTCCTCGCCCGAATCAGTATCGCAAGCAAGCTTGTTGGTTTGGAGAGTATGATGAATTTCTCTATATCGATACAGATATTGTTGTCTTTGAAAAAATTATAGATAATCTCGACTATTTTGCTGATGCTGATTTTATTTGTTGCGATTATCAACATAAACAAGGCATCAGATATGTCTTCACTCCTAAAGTGAAACGAAAGGGTATATTTCAGGAGAGGGAACTCCAAGATATCTTTAATGGGGGATTCTGGGGGAGTAAAAAGCACTTAATTTCCGAACAAGATTTATATGATACTTGGGCTGAATGTGCTCAACATCCGGAATATTTTGACTTTTCTGAAAAAACTTCCGATCAACCAATTTTCAACTATCTGGTGTTAAAGCGCATTCAGCGTAGAATCAATCTGGTGCGTACCCCAACACCAAGAGCCGGTAATTGGGCTGGCACCCCTCATTTTGAAAGACAAGGAAATGTTTTAATCGACCCCAAGTTAAACCAACAACTTAACTATCTACATTGGGCAGGTATTCGCATTGAACCTGGTTGTCCTTACTGGGATATTTGGGAATATTACCGCTATCTTAATGGTGATTAGTTATTGGTTTTGGGGAATTGGGAATTGGGAATTGGGAATTGGTTTTGGGGAATTGGGAATTGGGAATTGGGAATAAGGAACAATGAGTAATATCAAGGAAAGGATAAACAGTTATAATTCCTTTCTACCTTGCAACCTTCTTCCTTTCCTTCTGCCCTGGAGCCTTCTGCCCTCTGCCTTGTTCTCACCAAAGTGTAAGTATTCAACCGAACTTGATATAACTCTCCCATAAAAACATACTAATGATAGGTAAAAACCTAACACCTAACACCTAACTTGCCTGTTTCTCAGAAACCTCTTCTTCCTCATCACTATCAACTGGCGCAACCGAGTTAGCTGAAACCACGGCTCCCATATCCAGCTGCTCTCGCACCTGTCGATCAATATTCTGAGCAAACTCGGTGTTTTCTGCTAGATACTGAACAGTATTGTCCCGTCCTTGGGCAATATTGTCACCGCTGTAACTGTACCAGGCTCCCTTACGGGTAATTACTCCAGTTTGTTCAGCTAAATCAACCAAACAGCCGATACGGGAAATACCTTTGCCAAAAATAATGTCAAACTCGGCAATGCGGAAAGGAGGCGCAACTTTATTCTTGGCTACTTTAACTTTAGCACGGATACCGTATTCCCCTTCACTACCCTTTTTCAAGGTCTGAATCCGACGAATATCCAAGCGAACTGAACTATAGAACTTGAGGGCATTACCGCCGGTAGTGACTTCTGGATTGCCGTAGGAGATACCAATTTTTTGTCGCAGCTGGTTGAGAAAAATGACGGTGCAGCCAGATTTACCGATGTTACCAGCAATTTTGCGCAGAGCTTTGCTCATCAGACGCGCCTGTAAACCTACCTGGGTGTCCCCCATTTCCCCTTCAATTTCCGCACGAGGAACCAAAGCTGCTACTGAGTCGATAACGACAATATCCACTGCTGCTGATCGCACTAATTGATCGACAATTTCTAAAGCAGCCTCACCAGTATCAGGCTGGGACACCAGAAGATTGGCAATATCAACCCCCAAAACAGCCGAATAGGTAGGATCAAGGGCATGTTCTGCATCGACAAAAGCGGCAACGCCTCCGGTTTTCTGTACTTCTGCCACTGCATGGAGAGCCAGGGTTGTCTTACCGGAACTCTCTGGTCCATAAATCTCAATAATACGCCCTTTCGGTAAACCGCCGCCCAAAGCTAAATCCAGGGTAATTGCTCCACTGGATATGGTTTCCACCTTCATGCGGGTAGCATCTCCCAAGCGCATGATGGAGCCTTTACCAAAGTTGCGCTCAATTTGTTTGAGCACCATGTTTAGGGCTTTTTCCTTTTCCGGACTGTTGGTGATTGGGGTAGCCATTAGTGCTTAAAGAACTCTGTTGGAGTGTGCTGGTATTCTTTCCCAATTTTAGCGCTCCTACGCAGTTACGTGGCAGGCAAAATTGGGAATATCCCAATTGGGAGCAAATCTAAATTGGAGTTGGGAGAGCTGGGGGAGAGAAGTAGTGGCGTGGCACAGCTAAAATGATTGAATATATGTAGGTTGGGTCGAGGCAACGAGACCCAACGCTGGAGCGGGTTGTGTTGGGTCACTTTCTAAAGCTCTACCCAACCTACATTTTTAGCTGTGCCACGCCAGTAGTCTGCTATCATCCACATTCTGCACCCCTCTCCTGTCACAATCTGTTTTTCCTAGTTCCTGGTTGCTCAAGACCCGATTTTTCTTAATCCCAACACTGAAAAAAATATACCAAACAAGATTAATAGAAGTCCGGAAGCTTGATTGAAAACATTCAAATATATCTGATTCAGAATTTTCTTCAGGAAACTGAGGGAAGTCACTAAGATTAACCACCAAAGGGTTGAACCAATGAAAACACCGACTAAGATTACAGTCAATAAAAAACTTTGAGAATAGTCAATCATGCTAAAAATTCCTGACTCAGTTATCAGGATACCAGCTATGATTATGCTTTTAGGATTTGTGAGTGCAAAAAGTGTAGATTCTAGATAGGTTTTTATTAAACCTGGCTTTTTCTTATTATCAGCATCAATATCAGATATTTTTTTGAGAAGACTAGAAGCTCCTAAGTAACAGAGAAAGAGCCCACCTATGATTTGTAACACTCCAAGGTACTTTGACAATAGTGATTTAACAGCCACGAGTCCCGATAGTCCCAGAAAGCTGTAAATAGTATGAGCGGTAGCTGCTCCTAGTCCTGTAGCAAGGCCAATTTTTTCATCATAGGATAAAGTATTTTTTGTGCAAAGAACTGCGTTACCACCAAAAGGTAAAGCGATAAAGAAGCCTATAGACATACCCAACAGAAATAATTTTGTAATCATTGATTACCTACTTAACTCATTTGCTCATAGATTGACCAGAGAAATTTTAGATTTTAGATTTTAGATTTTAGATTGAAGAATAAAACTGTCACAAGCCCCTAAATTTATTTATGGGGTAAATCTAAAATCTTCAATCTTCAATCTTCAATTGCTTGACTGATTAAAGCAGTGGCTTGCCTAGACTTTCTTCACATAAAAATGGTACGGGAACATAATAATCCCCAAGGCAATCAATAAAATTCTGCAAATTAGTTCTATCGTTAGATGCAACAATTTCATAAAAATTAGTGCTATTCCAGATCATATATGCATATTTAAAGTGATAGCTTATAGAGTCTACTAGCTCATCCAAGGTCACTTGACATTGCTCCATCTCTTCAAGTATCTGGGAAATCTTGTGATCGATATCAGCTTTGGTAAAGTAATGGGACTTAAAGAGGCTGTCTTTTATATTTTCTCTCCTTTCATACTCATCACGGATAGGATGCATCAGCTTTTCACAAAAGATGATCAATCCGTCACTTTTAAGTACTCGCTTCACATATGCAATTTGCTCTTTACGATTAGGATTGTACATTTGAAATGTTGTATTCTCATAGATGATATCAAAACCCTCTTTGAAGTAGGGACGATCGTTTCTTACTGAAATATATTCAGGCGTGATGTCTACAAAAGAGCCGATATAAATATCAGAGTAACCGTGTTGACAAAGCCTATGAAAATTTTCTACATTAGCTGTATTTGGAGAGTCAGTCAAGGTTCTAATCATACCTTGCGAATATTCAGACATTGTTCTTGCATTGGTTCCATCTGCGGCACTTGTCTCATAATAAGTAAAAGGATACTTTTCATCTTTTAATCGGTGTTTAGCTAACCTTTGTAGAGCTATACCGATTCGGCATTGTTCTTCTATAAAGAAGGGAATACTGGCACAGAGGTGTTGATAAAATGTTCCTATATTGCGTTGGAATAAACTGTGATATTCGCGATATTCATTGCTTTTACTTAAAAAATCCGAGGCAGCATATACGCTTTGTTTCGGTACTTGAGAGATACCAGCAGCAATATTCTCAAAATGTTTCAGTAGAGAGGTTACACGAGGTCCTTTAAGCAAAACATATCTAATTTTATCGTAGTCAAATACTTCCATACTTGAACCAGAGTATTGGTGAATCAGACCGAGTTCATTATACCCCATATTCCGCACTTCGTAATGTAGTACATTATAATTATGTATTTTATAAAGGATACCGCTTACGGTTAGCAGGAGAAGATATTAATTGTGCCTAATTCCCTCATGCCAGAGTTCGCTTTGTCCATTGCTGGTTTAACCGAGTATATTCAGGAGTTGTTAGAACAAGATGAGCAACTGTTGCGGGTTTGGGTGATTGGGGAAGTCTCCAGTACCAACCGACATCGGAGTGGTATGTTTTTCACACTCCAAGATCCAGATTCTAAGGCTTCGATTCAATGTGTAGCCTGGAGTTCCCAACTGGGTAAGTTGTCCCAGTTACCGACAACTGGGGAACAGTTGCTGGTTTTGGGTAGTATTCGGGTTTATCCCCAGCGGGGACAGTACCAGCTGAATGTCTGGCAGGCATTGCCAGCGGGGGAAGGATTACAGGCTTTGCGTTATCGCCAGCTGCGTCAACGACTCCAAGCAGAGGGACTATTTGATGAGGAACGCAAGCGATCGCTTCCTACTCATCCTCAAATTATTGCTGTTGTTACCTCCCCTCAAGCAGCAGCCTGGGGTGATCTGCAACGTACCCTCCGGCAGCGGTATCCTGGTTTGCTGGTTTTGTTATCACCAGCTCAAGTGCAGGGGGAATTGGCACCCGCATCGATTGTGGAGGCTATTGAGCGGGTGGAGCTAGATAAGAGAGCTCAACTTATTATTCTAGCACGGGGAGGTGGTGCTGCTGAAGATTTAGCTTGCTTTAATGATGAACGGGTAGTGCGAGCGATCGCCCAATGTTCAATTCCCGTATTGACAGGGATTGGCCATCAACGGGATGAATCCCTAGCAGATTTAGTGGCGGATGCCTCTACTCACACTCCTACTGCCGCAGCGGAATTAGCAGTACCAGAACTAGTGAATTTGATTGCTGAACATCGAGGGCGGCAACTTGCTTTGCGGGAGGCTCTCAAACAAGCTGTTGAAGCATCTAGTCAACAATTGCAACAGTTAGCAGGACGCTTGCAGCGACTACCAATTGAGCGACAATTGCAACAAGAACAACAAGCGATCGCTTGGCAGCGTCAACAACTAGTTCAGGCAACCTCCCAGCATCTTAGTCAAGCTACCCACCACTGCCGATTACTGCAACAGAAACTAGCGACTCTTGACCCTCATCGTGTTCTTCAAAGAGGTTATGCAGTAGTGCGATCGGCAGATGGTAAGATTGCTCGGCAAGCTGCTGATTTAGTTCCAGGAGAGGAACTACAGATTCAGTTACCAGAGGGTCAAGTTACAGTTATGATTAAGGAAATTCTAGCCTAATCTCAACTTCATTAAACAAAGTTGAAGTCAGCAGCTGTGGGGATATAGTCTTGTACCAAAGCAATCAAATCACCTTGGTAGTAGATCGCTGTATCTAGAGCAGCGCTTCCAAGCCCACTTGCAGCACCCAGATAGTAGTCGTTGATGTTGCCATGGGCTTGGATTTTATCACCTCCCCCCCCATTAAAGTCTTCGATTATAGCAAAGCTATCTGTGCCGTAGAAACCTGCATCAGTGTAGTAAGCACCAGCAGAATTTCCAATTTCAAAGACGTCTGCACCACTACCACCATTTAAGTAGTCAATTTCATTGGTGTAACCATAACCGTTGAGGGTATCATTGCCAGTTCAACCATATAAGCCATCCCTGCCAGTCCCCCCTCCGATG
>JAAHGR010000017.1 GCA_010672425.1 Symploca sp. SIO2E6 | reverse complement strand
CGGTAGTGAAACGTTGCAGCGGCGAAGATACTTTGGGGGTTGCCCCACGGGAAAATAGCTCAGTGCCAGGTTAATACTCTCGAAAAACCCCCTTTGTTTCTCTCACAACTGGGGGTTTTTCTGTATGCAAATTGAGGTCGTATGCAATCGATCGCTGATATTGTAAAGATTGTAGCACCGTTCTCAATTTTCAATATTCCCAATTAAATGCCAAACTCCAATCACTACGACACTCTCAATGTCAGCCGTAGTGCAACCCTTGCAGAAATCAAACAAGCCTACCGGCATCTAGCCAAACTCTTTCACCCCGATAGCAAGCGTGAAACAGCAGACTCGGAAAAAATTATCCAGGTGAATGCTGCCTACGAGGTACTCAGGGATGCTCAACGCCGCCAGTCTTATGATCGACAACTACAATACCAAAAGTCTCAAACTCAGTCCCGTAAGCACCACAACCGAACGGCTCAGGCTCAACAATCTTACCAGCATTATCGGCGTACTTCAAAATCTACTGATACTCAACTTAGTGATTGGTTGCAGCAGGTATACAAGCCTGTCAACCATTTGATTAGTTGTATCGTTAATCCTTTAGAGGAACAAATTGACGAACTTGCTGCCGACCCCTTTGATGACGAACTCATGGCAGAATTCCAGGCTTATCTAGAAGATTGTCGTAACTACCTCAATCAAGCTCAACTATCATTTAATTCTCAACCCAACCCCACTAATATTGCTAGTGCAGCCGCTAGCCTCTACTACTGCCTCAATCAATTAGGGGATGGTATAGAAGAGTTAGAATTATTTACTCTCAATTATGACGACCACTACCTGCACATCGGTCAAGAACTTTTCAGAATTGCCACTAACCTACGTTATGAGGCTCATGATGCTATTAAAGATTTTGTTTAATTTGCCATTTGTTGTTTGTTGTTTGTTGTTTGTTGTTTGTCGTTTGAGAATTGGAAAAAAGTGTGTTATATAGTTTGAAGCGTTGTTTTATCACTTCACTCTCTAGATAAGTAAAGTTCTGTTAAGTTGTCTCTCACCGTATAGACGAACGGTGAGTAATAAGGTAAACAAAAAAGGGTTGTGGGTAAAGAAAATTCCTTACCCAATATTAATGTCTAAGTTTCCTTAAGCCGGGTGAACGAAATTTTGGTTGGGATTTCTCTTCTCCTCGTCTCCGCGTCCGGTGCGTCTCCGCGTCCGGTGCGTCTGCTTCTTGATTGTTCCCCCAACCCTTTTTTCGCTCACTCCCTTAAGCCTCAGTGGCTAGAGGATAAACGCTGACTTTCTGGCGAGATCTGTCCTTTCTCTCAAATTTAACCACACCATCAATTAAGGAAAACAGAGTATAGTCATTGCCACAACCAACATTTGTGCCAGGGTGGAATGTAGTTCCCCGCTGACGCACTAAAATGTTGCCAGCTTTTACTAACTGACCACCATAGCGTTTGACCCCTAGCCTTTGAGCATTAGAATCACGACCATTGCGAGTACTACCAGTTCCTTTCTTATGAGCCATCGTGTCCTCCTAAGTATGTTTTGAATCAGTTCTTATTCTTCATTCGTGGAATCTTCTGCCGTTTCTTCAGTAGCAGCAGCTTCAACTATTTCTTAAGTCGCGGCAGCTTCAACTGTCTCTTCGGTAGCCGCAACTTCTACCGTTTCTTCAATAGCAGCAACTTCAGCAGTAGCTTGATCCTCTATTGATACCTCCTCATCTGACTCCAGATCAAAAGAGGCAACAACAGAACCATTTATACTGATAGAGTCAATCATCAGGCGAGTAATTTCCTGCCGATGTCCGCGCTTCTTGCGAGTTTTCTTCTTGGGTTGCATCTTGTAGACGATGATTTTGCGACCACGATAATGTTGCATCACCGTCCCTTCAACGATCGCCCCTTCAATCACCGGTTGACCAATTGTGACTTCACCGTCGTGATTTACCAATAAGACTTTGTCTATTGTAACCTTCTCGTCTGGTTCAACTGGCAGCAGCTCAATGTCGTAAAAACGACCTGGCTCTACTCGCAGTTGTTTGCCACCAGTTTCGATAATTGCATAACTCATGGGATTGTCCTTGAATGTTGCCGTACAGGTAGCTAGTTAATGTGGGTATCAATTTGACACCACTCTCATTTTTCAGCTTTAGCGATGTCTGAACCTGATCCGAGCTAGATTAGACACACAATCTCTGATTATCTGTTGTTGAGACTTAAAAGTCAAGTTGATTTTTTTAAACTCTTAAGATCGCAAATGATAGTTCTTGTGTAACTATGATTGGTAAGAGGATTCCCAAAAGTTAATCCTATGCCAAAGAAGAAACGCCAAAAAGCGGCTCAAGGTTTCGGTTTCAATGCTCAAGCGTTAGAAGTTGCCTTAGCTAAACTTGAGTATCTGATGCGCCACCAAGAATGGTCAAAGGCGCTCAAACAGCTTCAATCTCTCGAAGAGCGCTATCCTAACCATCCAAAAGTGCTAATTCATTTAGCGGATTTTTGCTACGAAATCGACGACACCACTGGCTATCAGGAAGCCTCTGAGCGCCTAGTGCAAGTTGACCAAGATAATCCTGAAGCCCATTTGAGATTAGGGGAAGCATACTTGGGCAATGTTCATCCTCTGTTAGCACTGAGGGCTTTTCGCCACTTTCTCGCTCAATTTCCCAACCATAAACAGATGGAGAAGGTAAAGAAAATCGTGGCTGATCTAGAAGCAAGATCAGACGTTATTCGGGCTAATATGGGGTTAGAGGGGGAAAATACTCTCCCTTTAGCAATTCTGCATGAAGAAGCTACATCCTGTTTTGAGCAAGGCAACTTCACCAAGGCACGTCAATTAGAAGAACAGGTCTTAGAGAACCGTCCCAATTTTACCCCCGCTTTGAATAACATCAGTTTGTCCTATTGGCGAGAAGGTAACATTAATGAAGCGATCGCTACAGCTAATCACGTTATCGACATCGACCCTCATAATTTTCATGCCTACTCCAATCTCACTCGTTTTCTTTGCTTGAATGGTCAATTGGCAGAAGCAATCCAAACTGCTCAAAAACTCAAAGCTATTGACGAGAATGTGGTAGATTTTTGGATAAAAAAAGCAGAAGCATTTTCCTATATAGGAGATGACCAAGGTATTGTAAATACTTTCACCACTGTTGAAGAATCAGGTGATTTGGATCTAGCTCCTCCAGTCTTCTATCATCTAGTTGCAGCTGCCCAAATGCGTTTAGGGCAAGAAAAAAAAGCTCGTCAACTGTGGCAGCAAGCTCTGGAAACTGACCCAGAATTTGAGACTGCCCATGAGAACTTAGATGACCTCAAACAACCTATCAGCAATCGTCACGCTCCTTGGGCTTTTAGCGTAGCTAACTGGATTACCCAACAAGCTATTGAAGACCTAGTGGAGATTACAGAGAAGCCCCAAGGAAAAGGTAAAAAGGTATCTTATGCTGATAAAATCGAGCAGTATTTGCAAAAGCATCCAGAAATAGTGACTTTGGTTCCTCTATTACTCGAGCGGGGAGACCCCCAAGGTAGGGAGTTTGCTTTGAGCCTTGCCATGATGGCAGAAACACCGGCAATGTTAGAGGCTCTGCGGAACTTTGCTCTGAGTAACTGTGGACCTGATGAAATGCGGCAACAGGCAGCTCAAGTGGCTTCCGGTGCTGGACTTTTTCCCCATGGAAAAGTGCGGATGTGGCTCAGGAGCGAATGGCAAGAGGTGATGTTGATGGGGATGGAAATCAACAACGAACCAAGTAGGAGTCATCAACCTGAGGTGGAAGATTTGCTGATGGAAGCGATAGATGCTTTAAAATATGGTGATCCAGAAGAAGCTGAGCCACTGCTGAAACAGGCTTTAGCCATTGAACCCGATGCTCCTGATTTAATGTTTAATCTGGCCAATACTTATGAACAACAGAAGCGTGATCAAGAAGCTTATGAACTAATCCAACTAGTACACCAACAACACCCGGATTATGTATTTGCTCAGATTAGTTTAGCAAAATTCCACACCAAGAACAAAGATTACGAAGCAGCAGAAGCACTTCTCAAACCGATACTTCAGCGAAAAAAATTCCACTTCCAAGAATTTGCCCTCTTTTGTCAGACTCAAATTGAACTGTGCCTAGCGAAAAAAGAGCTTAAAGGCGCTCGTTCTTGGTTGGGAACATGGGCAAATGTAGAGCCAGATGAGCCAGCTATTGCTTACTGGAAGAGACGCTTGCGAGATCCCAGCCAATTTATAGAGACAAATAGCCCTATTAATTTACTAAAAAACTATCTGTCTGATGTAGAATAATTGCTTAACTTAACAATAAATAAAAGGTTAGATGAAGTCCTACCTGGCTGCGGCAATTCAAATGACTAGCTTGTCAGAGCTTGACAAAAACCTGTTTGAGGCAGAAGCACTTATAGAACTTGCAGTTCGTCAGGGTGCAGAACTAGTGAGCTTACCGGAAAACTTCTCCTTTATAGGCACAGAGGAAGATAAGATTGCTCAGGCTCAGATAATTGCCCAAGCAAGTGAAAAATTTCTCAAAACTATGGCACAGCGTTTTCAGGTGACCATTCTCGGTGGTGGCTTCCCTGTACCTGTAACTAAAGACAAAGTCTATAACACTGCTTTACTCATCGCTCCCAACGGTGTAGAACTAGCCCGTTACCATAAGGTACATCTATTTGATGTTAATTTGCCTGACGGTAACACCTACCGAGAATCCAGCACAGTAATGTCTGGTACAGAGTTGCCGTCGGTTTACTCATCTGAGCAACTGGGAAACTTGGGACTGTCTGTGTGCTACGATATCCGCTTCCCAGAACTTTACCGCCACTTGGCTCATCAAGGCGCTAACATTTTATTTGTTCCTGCTGCCTTCACTGCCTACACTGGTAAAGACCACTGGCAAGTGCTCCTCCAAGCCAGAGCAATTGAAAATACCTGCTATGTCATTGCACCTGCCCAAACTGGGCGTCATTATGCCATGCGTCAAACCCACGGTCACGCTATGATCGTTGATCCCTGGGGCACTATCTTAGCTGATGCTTCTGATACACCAGGAGTAGCAATCGCGGAAATTAATCCGGATCGTCTACAGCAAGTGCGTCGCCAAATGCCCTCCTTACAACATCGGGTTTTTGTTTGAGAAACCTATAGACATTGAAGAGGACTGGCTCTCCCCGGATTTGGTAATAAAACCTAAAACTTAACACATTGGTGACCAGTTAAAGTGAGGTGAAATTTGTCAAGCCATATATATAGTGTAGTTATTTTTTAAACCACTAAATATGGCGAATTAATGGTTGTTGTCTCTGACTATCACCTTGTTGTGTTAGTGATCGCCAATTAGACTAACTCAAAAATTAAGCTATATGTAGCTTAATTATCCAATTTACAACCACTATCTATGGCATTCTCAGGTAACACCCGTTGCAACTCTTCTATAGTGGTCACCCCAGTTGTTACCTTTTCAATTGCTGCCACCCGAAACGAGTTAAAGTTACTTTGGTTAAGATAATCCTGTATTGTCATTGTCTGACCTTCGATAAATTTCTTCACTCTTGGATCTATGTTGAGCAGTTCAATGATTGCTTGCCGTCCCAAATATCCTGAATTAAAGCAGTTGGCACAACCTCGACCCTTGCGCCATTTTTCTGGCTGAGCCTGCTTTCGTTCTATGCCTAGATACCGCAAGTCTTCTTCAGTCGGTTTGTAGGGTTCTGCGCAGTGTGGACAAACTTTTCGGACTAATCTTTGGGCAGTAATTCCGAGGAGTGCATCGTTAATCAAGTAGGGATCAACTTTGAGACCTTTGATCCTTGGGATAGCAGAAATTGCATCATTCGTATGTAGGGTGGTAAAAACTAGGTGACCAGTTAGTGCTGCTCGAATTGCGGTCTCTGCTGTTTCTTCATCCCGGATTTCTCCCACCATAACAATGTCTGGGTCTTGACGCAAAATACTTCTTAACCCAGTGTATAAGGTCATACCCACTGTCTCATTTACTTGAATTTGGGTAATTCCAGATAATACATACTCTACTGGATCTTCGATCGTCACTACATTGACAAATTCCTCATTCACAGCTTGCAAACTGGTGTAGAGAGTCGTGGTTTTGCCAGAACCGGTAGGTCCAGTGATAATAACTAATCCTTGAGCTTGTCTGAGCCAATTGTTGTACTTTGCTAAAGCCAGTTGCGTAAATCCTAAATCTTGGAGGCTACTAAAGGGATTTTTCTGGGGCAGTAAACGAATCACAGCCTTTTCTCCATGCATACAGGGAACGGTACTGACCCGCATATCTAACCGTAATTCTGTATCTGAGCTAGCTATGTAGTTCTTCATGATTCTTCCATCTTGGGGAAGACGAACTTCAGTAATGTCAATCTCGGACATAACCTTGAGAGCAGTAATTAGTTTGCGGCTAATTCCCTGAGGCGAATTAACAATATTCCGCAACATACCATCAATGCGGTAGCGAATTCTTAAACCCTTGTCGGTGGGTTCTAGATGAATATCACTGGCACGGTTATACATTGCACTAGCAATCAGGACGTTGAGTTGTTCAGTCGTGTCCTTACTTTTTAAGAGATACATCTCAACAAAAGTACTAATGTCTTCTATTTCTTCTTTTACTTTAAAAAACTCAAGTAAGTGTGTGGAATTAACACAAACAGTATCAATCTTTTGCTTATACAGCCAGTCGCGATAGCTCTCCTCCGCAATGGTAATTACTTCGATATCAGTGCCAGTACGAGCTTGTAGCTGATGAATTTTAGCAGACGATACATTTGTAGAGCTTCCCAGATAGTAGCAGTTTCGCCACAGCAATAGAGGAATGACAGGGAGCATCCCATTTTGGCGAGTTGTCTCATTTAATATAGCTGAAACCCTTGCCATGTCGTTTTTTTGGCAATGTTTTTTCCAAAATGGGATGCTCCCGAATGACAGGGCGAAAATCATAGGGAAAATTGCGGTAAAACCGATAGCTAACTTCTGGATCTAAATTGCCCTGATTGACAATTCCTTGAGGGTCAACTAAAAATTGCAGTGCTTCATCAATAGTAATTTGACTACGTCTGAGTCGTTTCCACGGAGATGAAGTAGATGCGGAAAACTGCTTACCCAATGTTTCAGGAGTCTGTACAGCCTCTTGTTGTAATTCTTGCAATACAAGAGGAACCCTTTTTTGTATGTCCGATGCTTGACTAGCAAACAAAAAATTATGCTCTTCTATACTCAACCTTCTCTCAGCTGCCCATTCCAATGCCTTCTTTAAGGATTGCCCATTCAACAAGCAAGAATCATCCTGACGATTGGAAGCTAACCAGGCAGCTAGGGGCTGGGCATAGGGTTGCAAATCTGCTAGCGTTTGGGCAAGCCAATGGTGATCAAAAACAAACTCGTAAATACGGTTATATACTTTTAGTTGACCCTGCTGGCTAACTACCAGCCCTGATAAGCGCAATTCCATTTGTTCAGGACTATCATCTGCTTTCACTTTACCCCACTGCAAAATTTGTTGATACAGACCTAATAGTTGAGCAGCTTGTTGCTCATTTTTGAGAAGGCGATCGCGAATTGTTCTTAAATGCTCTGGCTCATCCTGGGATTCCCAATTTTTGATCAGATATTGTTGTACTAACTCAGATACCTTCGGCTTCCTACTTTCTGCCTTCAATACTACCAACTGACACAATTTCTGTGTTAAAAATGGCTGTCCCCCTGTCCAAGCCAAGATTTCTGCCAACATCATTTCCGGTTCATCCACCTTCTGTGCCAATCCTGGTGCTAACCCTTGTTGAGCTGCTGCCAACTCAAAACCATTCAATTCAATTGCTCGACCAATATTAAAAGGTGTTCGTCGTTTATCCTCAATCAAATTTGATGGTGTCGCTACCCCCAGCAGACAAAACGTGAGGCGATTGTAAGCTGGATTATCTACCCTTTGGTTATAGCAAGCGCGAATTAGAGCAAAAAAATCATCTGTGGGGAAAGGAAAACTCAGCACACTATCAATTTCATCCACAAAAATAACAATCTTTCCTTTCCCTTCCCCAGCCAGCTGTTGCGCCACCGACTCCAGCAACACCTCATCCACAAACTCACTCAACCGCTGTACTGGGGATAAAAAATCCAATTTCTCCCACCAACTGCGCCAGTTAACCTTGCGGTCAAACCCCAAACTTCTCATAATTCGGTAGACGATACCCTTATACCACTCATCGGGACTCACCTGGCTACCCATCGCCGGTAAATTCCGGCAACTCAATCGGTAATCCTACATTAAAGGGAGAGTGGTTGATATCCAGAGACTTATAAGCTTCCGTGGAATGAGCTACCACCAACCGCAGCTTTTGCCAAACTTCTAGAATTCTGGCATCCTCGTACCAGGAACGGAGCAAACGAAAGAAGTCTGGGGCAACTTCCCGATAACCGAATACCTGATCCACATTATCTAAGCCCAACACTAGAGGACTGTCAATCTTGGCCAAAATCGCCTCTTCAAAGTAAGCGGTGCAGTTATCATTACTGCCAATCCCTTCATCCCAATAATCCACTATCTGATTAGGCAGCCGTAACCGCCGACTCACCCTAGTACATAACCAACGGAGGAACTTATCCAGATGAGCCATCACTCCTTGCTCTGCTTGTAACAGATTTAACGGCACTGCTTGGTAACCCTGACTCGCCGCCTGATGCAAAATCTTGTCCATCAGCCAAGTTTTTCCCATCTGCTTGGGTGCTTTAATCCGAATCAGTGCTCCAGGCTGCAATATCCCTTGGTAACAATCTGCTTCAATGGGAGGACGTTCCACGTATAACTGAGCATCCAATGCAGACTTACCATCCTCTGTACTACGAACAGTTCCTATTGGAACTGCACCCTGACTTTCTGGTTCCTCCCCAAAATCAGCAATGTCCTTCACATCCAGAGCCAAGCGGTGACAAATTTCCATAAAATTATTACAACTGACGGGATAGCCGTTGCAAAACTTTCTGATAGTGTCGGTACATAACTCCAAATCGACTGCTAAATCTATCTGACGGCCAAAACCATTACGGTGAAGGGCATGTTTCACCTTGGTAATGTACTGTTGAGACACTTTAAGAGACTTGGGCATGGTTCATCTCAGGCAAGCTAATCAGACCTTGCTCCAAGCATAGCTGTTTTTTCTGCTCAAAAAGTGAACTCAGTAACAAGTTAGTGATAAGTCGGTGACAGCAATAAATTAGAGAAAAATTCGGGATTACTTAGCTCTGAACTTATTTACTCAACTCGCTTTTTACGTATTTGTTGCAAATTGTAAATAGCGAGTTGACAATTAGTTCACAGCCTTAAATTTGTCACCAATGCCTAACACCTAACTAGGGTAACCAGCGAGGCTTGAAGCCTGGTAGCAACTTCTCTGGTTGTAGCTGAACTGGGGTTTGGGAGGAGGTGGAATCAACTACAGGTAATAGCCACAGCACTGCGTCGGTGATGGCTTGTCCTTCATCTGATCTTAAGGTGCTATTGGCTGAGGGTGCGGTGCTGACTATCTGATCAAAGAGTAAGGCTAAGCCGTCTGAGGATAAACTTACTTTAATATCCCGTTGCTCAGGTAAAACCACCAAAGGTTTGACTGGCAACTTCTCTTGATTCTTGGCAGCTTCTAGGGCAATAGCAGCGATGAATGGTTCTTCTACGTATTCTTCTCCTTCAATCAATTGGGTCAGCAAGCAGTAGAGAATTTCTTTGTTAGGATTAAATTCGCAGCTATTTATGGAACCAGTAGTGCGCAGCAATTCTGTCTCATCTCCTTGGTTAGTTACCAAAAATAGCGATCGCGTGTAGTCAGCGTTAAACTTGACCATGGTTGCGGCTGAACCGTCCCGAGCAAAACTCAGAACTACTCCAAATTTAGGTAGAAAATCTAGAGGTTCAGCTGCTGGTGTCAAGGGTAAAATTGCTATTCCCCCTGTCCCCTGAGCAACAGCAATGGAGTTACCATCAGGGGTAATCAAAAAATTACCTCCTGGCTCATTTTCCAGTGGTTGTGGTTTGGCATCAGGCTCTATAGTCCACAAACCAAAGTCAGCAGGATTGTCTCGGTTCACTCGCTGAACAACAATCGTCTCACCGTCATTAGACAAGTCAAATTGCATATTTTGGTAGGCTTGATTATCCAAAACCCGATTAATTTTACCTGGGGGTTCTGGCAACTTGGACTTTTTGTTTGAGGTTTGAAAAGATATTCCTGTGGTCACAGTATAAAGTTGCTCTGCGAGTAACCCTCGACTCTGACTCAAAGGATCAGTAGCAGAAAACAAGATTTGCTCCCCATCTGGGTAAATCTTAAAATCCTTAACTAACAAATCTTGGGGTGTCAGGGGTGTTTTTTGCTGTTGAGTCAGGTTGTAGAGAATTAATCGTCCTTCCTCTTCAGCTTCTACACCAATATAGGCAAAAATGCGATCGCGAGTGCGGAAGACAGCGTTGAATGGTTCCATCTCGGTTCCCCGCTCTTCATCCCTAAGATTAGGTAAATCGTCTTTTGCCCCTTCTAATTGCACTTGATATGCGCTGCCATAGGGTAAGGGGGAGTTGAAGGTAAAAGCCATCCGACGCCCAGCCCAGCTAATTTTTCCCTCAATAGGCTCACCTTCTGGCTGGGGTGGCTTTACTCCAGGGAGCAGTTGATTGACCTTGAGATGGTCTTTAACGCTAGCATGGTTCATGGGGCGGCTAAAAGTCAGGACAAAGCCAGTATCTTCAGCCCCTATTTGTCTTTCCTGCCAACTGAAATCCCTAACCCGGGGCTTAGTATGATTGCCGCTCAATAACAATATGCTAATCAAAAGACTCAGCACAATCATTACTCCCAAAGCCACACGATCAATGGGTTGGAGTGATTTTTTCTTGGTTGCGGTTGGGGCTGACATTGAGGAAAATCTAGAATTTCTCGATAACTAGCTTGAAAATCGGGAACTGGGAATTGGGAATTGGGAATTGGGAATTGGGAATTGGGAATTGGGAATTGGGAATTGGGAATTGGGAATTGGGAATTGGGAATTGTTTACCAGATAGTCCCAATAAATAATTTCATTGCTCCCTACTCCCTACCCCCTACTCCCTACTTACAAATCAGAATATAAAACTTCCATGGTAGATCTTGATTAAGTTTTACTTATAGTTTTCATAATTACCATAAGACTCAATATAACTTTACAAAAATCTATACTAGTTTAGTAAAATGCAATACAATAAGCTTATGAGTAAATTACGTAGCTAGGGACTTGCGTAAAAGTCGAGTATCAGCTATGCAGTAGGGCTCAAAAACCTGATAACTATAGTGTCATTTAGATCAAAAATATCAATGTTCACCAGGAGAGCTCAAAAACCAGTGGCTAGCTAGCGTCATATCCAAGAGACTTTAATGCTTTTACAGAAACCAAGATATCAGGGTGCAGAACAACTAGCTAAGTCAATATCCCTTAGTTTATTTAGTGCTATGAATTTAAAGGCAAGCAAGCCAGCCATTTATGGTGAGTTAGAAACAGCTAAAGAGAACATAGTGGGACAAGTGGATATGGGGGTATTCTGGTTATATAAACGTGCCCTAGCAGCCACTAGCTGTGGCATTGTCATCAGTGATGCTCGCCAACCCGATATTCCGGTAATCTATTGCAATCCTGCTTTTGAGAAAATTACCGGTTATTCCCAAGAGGAGATAATTGGTAAGAACTGCCGGTTTTTACAAGGATCAGATACTGATCCACAGGCACTTAAGCAAATCCGCCAGTCTCTCAAAGAAGGGAAAGAATGCCAAGTTGTACTAAAAAATTATCGCAAGGATGGCAAGCCTTTCTGGAATGAGCTAAAAATTTCGCCGATCAGAGACGCCAATGGTTGTTTAACCCACTTTATCAGCATTCAGACAGATATCACTAAACCTAAGCAAGCTCAACAGGCTCTTGAACGTAGTAAGGCTTTGCTGAGAGCACGACAAGAAGCTGATCTTGATGGTGTACTAGTAATTGATGAACAAGGAGCAATTACTAGCTACAATCGCCAGTTTTGTGAAATGTGGCACATACCCGAGGAGTTGATGCGTTTTGGTAATCAGGAAAAAATCATCAACTGTATCCTCCTGTTGCTCGCTGAGCCGGAAGAGGTTTTGTTTCAAGTCAAGCACCTCCAAGAGAACCCCACTACTGCCAGCCGCAATGAAGTCAATCTCAATGACGGCAGAGTATTTGATTGTTACTCAACTCCCGTATTATCACCTAATGGTGACTGCTACGGCAGAATCTGCTCTTTCCGTGATATCACCCAGCGCAAACAGACTGAAGCCAGACTTAGGAGACAAGCTGAGAGGGAACAATTGCTGGGGGAAATGAATCAGCGTATTCGCCAGACGTTGAACCTGGAAGAAGTGCTTAACACGGCGGTAGAAGAAGTGCGACAATTTCTTGCTTGCGATCGAGCAATCATCTACCGCTTTAACCCAGATCTTACCGGAACAATGGTAGTCGAATCAGTGAGTGAAGAGTGTAAGTCCATTCTGGAAGAGCAGATTCAGGATAACTGTTTTCACAAAACCAAAGCTCCTTATTTCCGACAAGGTGGGATTCGAGTCGTTGAAGATATATATAATGCGGATTTGCAAAAGTGTTATGTAAAAATGCTTGAGCAGTTTCAGGTAAGAGCCAACCTGATGGTTCCCATTCTACAACAAGATCAGCTTTGGGGGCTGTTGATTGCTCATCACTGTCATCAACCAAGGAAATGGCAAAAATCTTCAGTAGAATTGCTCAGACAGTTAAGCATACAGTTAAGTGTAGCTATTCAGCAAGCAGCATTATTCGAGCAGCTAGCAGGTGAACTTAAAGAGCGCTCTGCTGCTGAAGCTGCCCTGCGAGAGTCGGAAGCAACTCTAATTGAGCAAAGAACCAAGCTAGAAGCAACTCTCTACCAACTTAAACAAACTCAATTACAGCTGATTCAGACGGAAAAAATGTCGAGCTTGGGACAATTGGTTGCTGGTGTTGCCCATGAAATTAATAACCCAGTGACCTTTATCCACGGTAATATCTCTCATGCGGAGTACTATGCTGATGATTTGTTGAAATTGGTACAACTTTATAATCAGTACTATCCCCTACCCGTCAAGGAAATTGATGATTTCACTAAGGATATTGATTTCGATTTTTTGGTAGAAGATTTCCCTAGACTCTTGAAGTCAATGGATATGGGCGCAGAACGTATTCGCCAGATTGTGCAAAGTTTAAAAAATTTCTCACGGTTGGAAGAAGCAGAGCGTAAAGCTGTAGATATTCATGAGGGTATTGAGAATACCCTCATGATTTTACAACATCGCTTTAAGCCTGCAGCGGCAAACATTAAGCTTATTAAAAACTATGGTAACTTGCCCCTAGTAGAATGTTATGCAGGACAGCTTAATCAAGTTTTTATGAATATTCTAAATAATGCTATTGATGCTTTAGAAGAATATGATTTGGAGAAAAGTTATAGTCGCGATCGCAGCACTATTACCATCTCCACCGAGCTATTTAACAGTAGTTCAACAGACGGTTTCAGGCGTGATTTACCCCAAATCAGTAATAGCGTTGTCATCAGAATTGCCGATAACGGTCCTGGTATTCCAGAAGAACTCCGGCAACGAATTTTTGACCACTTCTTCACCACTAAACCTGTAGGAAAAGGTACTGGTTTAGGATTAGCTATCAGCTATCAAATTGTTGTTGAAAAACATGGGGGAAGTATACAGTGTTTGTCAGAACTAGGAAAAGGTACTGAGTTTGTGGTGGAAATTCCTAACATAGATACGGCTCAAACTCTGACCAATGACCAATGACCAATGACCAATGACCAATGACCAATGACAAATGACAAATGACGAGCTATTTAGCGCCCTAAGTCGTGTAGGCGATGAATTTCTGCCGTACAATGTTGTATTGATGCTTCCAATTCTTCCCGTTTAGTTGAGGTAGGAGCCTCGATTAACTGACCAATCCTGACTGTTACCGGTACAGAGCGCGGTAGAGAAGAACCTTTCTGGAAAATTGCCTGAGTGCCCCACAAACTGACAGGTAAGAGTGGCGCTTTAGCTTTAGCTGCAATCAAAGCAGCACCTAATTTTGGATCAGGAATGCGGCCATCAGTTGTCCGAGTTCCTGATACAAATAGACCAACAGCCCAGTCACCTGAGAGATATTCGAGAGCAGAGCGAATGGCACTACGGTCAGCAGACCCGCGTTTTACCGGATAAGCTCCGTATAACTTAATTGCTTGCTTTAGTAATGGCACATGGAATAATTCCTCTTTAGCCATGAAGGCCACGGGACGTCCCACACAATTGGAAAGAAGCGGGGGGTCTAAAGCATTAGCATGGTTACTTACCACCACTAGTGGTCCCTCCTGAGGAACTTGCTCAGCACCATAGATACGACCCCGAAGATAAGTGTGAAATACTGGACTGACTACCGACCATTTGAAGGTGTGGTAGAGGATAAGATTGGAAAGTGGTTCGCGATTTCTGCTCACAAAATGACTAAATGAGTAATGAGTAATGAGTAATGAGTAATGAGTAATGAGTAATGAGTAATGAGTAATGAGTAATGAGTAATGAGTAATGAGTAATGAGTAATGAGTAATGAGTAATGAGTAATGAGTAATGAGTAATGAGGTCAACTCACTGTTCCCAATTCTCAATTCTCAATTCCCAATTCCCAATTCTCAATTCCCTATTCCCTATTCCCTATTCCCTGCTCCCTGCTCCCTTGCTTCTTGAAAGAGAGTTTTAACCTGCTCAGGACTACTGACATTTTCTAAGAGCAAATCCCCACAAATGCGCTTCACGAGACCTGTGAGGACTTTACCAGGACCGATTTCCACTACTCGCTCAATTCCTTCCACTGGCATTTGCCGGCAGATTTCCTGCCAGCGGACTTTCCCAGTCATCTGTCTCTGGAGGCGATCTTTTAAGACAGAAGCTGCAACGGCTGGGACTGGTTCCACATTTGATAGTACTGGCACTTGAGCATCTGCAAAAGGAGCAGATGCCAAATCTGCTTGAAATTCTGTAGCTGCTGGAGCCATTAAGGGAGAGTGGAAGGCTCCTGACACCTTTAAGGGAGTAGCGCGTTTAACTTTGATTTGGGATAAGACTTCCTGAACCGCTTCTGGTGTTCCAGAAATTACTACTTGAGCAGGACTATTATCATTAGCGAGGACAACATTCGGTGTTTGCTGGATTTGAGTTTCGAGCTCTTGGCGGTCAAACCCAATTAAAGCAGCCATCATGCCGTCAGAAGCACTATCCATTAATTCGGCTCGACGCTTAACTAAGCGCAGTCCAGCCTCAAAATCAAATACCCTAGCGGTGTAGAGGGCAACATATTCTCCCAAACTATGGCCAGCTACTAGATTGGGGGTATAACCTTGCTTCAAGAGTAAGTCAGCCAGGATGCTTTCGATGACGTATAGGCAAGGCTGAGTATAGAGGGTGCGGGATAATTTGTCTTCGTGGTGGCAAATATCTAAAACAGACCAGCCTAAAATTTCCTCAGCTTGCTCAAACCTAGTTTGAGCATCAGGCAAGTCGATTAATTTCGTTCCCATGCCGACGGCTTGAGAACCCTGTCCGGGAAAAACCCATACGGTTTTAGTCATTACTCATTACTAATTAGTGGTCAGAACCTTTATTATCCGCGATCACGTCCCCCAACAGTAAGGTAATGCCAGGGGTGAGGGAAAAAAGGAGTGGGGAGATGGGGGGACAAGGGAGATCAAGATATAATATATTATACACAAGCGATCGCCTCCCAGAATTTTTCTAAGTGCGATTTACTTTTGTCCGACCACTTATAGCTAGTCTAGAAGACCTAAGACCTAACACCTAAGACCTAACACCTAACTAATCGATGCTCTAGTTTGACTTTTCTTTACTTGTGCCAATAACTGCTCAGTAGTACGTGCTGGTGGTTTGCAATTGAGTGCTTGGCAGACTAAACCTACGGTATCTTCCGGTAGCTTGGTGGCTAAGGTAAAGACACTAGTAGGAAGGTACTGGGTAATTAAGGTGGTTATTGGGTCAGCAGTCGAACTAATTAAGGTAGAATTGCGATACCAATCTAGTGCCGTAAATAAACTGGGACAAGCTTGGGGAGATTGGTTCATGATACTGCTGAAAACTTGTAAAGCTTGCTCGGCTCGGTCAAGATATTGTAAGTTTTCAGTGAGTAAAGCCAGCCTTACCAAATTCGCGATCGCAACTCCATTGGCAGAAGGGGTAGCATTGTCAATATAGCTACGCTCCCGCACTAATAAGTCATCACTACGATCACTGGCACTGTTGTAGTATCCTCCTAATTCTACACTCCAGAGGAATTCATCAAATTCTTCTTGTACTTTAATGGCTTGCTCTAACCAGAAGTTACTAGTTAGGACTGGTGGTGCTGTTTCCCCAGTCCCTAATCTCAAAGTAGCTTGATGCAAATCGAGCAAGGCTTTAATAAATAGGGCATAATCCTCTGATTGAGCCAGTACCGCTGGTTGATTATTGTAGTTGAGGCGGTAGAAACGCTCTTCTACCCATTGATGTTCTAGGATGAAGTTGGCAGCAGTTGTTGCTAATTGCCAATATTCTGGCTCCGAGAAGATAGTGTAAGCTTTGGCCAGACCAGAAATCATCAAGCTATTCCAGGCTACAATCATTTTAGTATCCGTTACCGGCGGAATGCGACCAGACCAGTTAAGGGTTTTTGCCTCTTGATTATTCCTAGCTGGGGGAAAAGTTGCTATGGTGTCTGGTGAGGAGCCATAACGAACCTCAAACAGTTTAGCCAAAGCTGTTTCCAAACTATCACTTAACTGCTCCCAGGAGCGGCGCTGCAAAACGTTGTGGCCTTCAAAGTTACCCTCTACAGTAACAGTAAATTCTTTTTGGAACTCCGCTAACTCTCCAGAGGTGAGGAGTTGCTCTAATTGGCTATAGTCCCAGACATAAAACTCCCCTTCCTCGGGTTCTGCAGCAGTGGGACTAGTAAAGTTATCCGCATCCTGAGCCGCATAAAAGAAACCTTGGGGGGAAGTCATTTCCCGCTTCAGCCATTGGACAGTACCTGCGATTGCTCTGGTAAAGGCTGGTTTCTGAATCCCCGCACTCCACAAGTCTGCTAAGTACTCGACAATCTGCCCATTATCGTAGAGCATTTTTTCAAAATGAGGCACTGTCCAGGTAGCATCTACAGTATAGCGGTGAAAACCACCAGCAACGTGATCGTAAATGCCACCCATCGCCAAGTCTAATCCCCGCTGGGTGCAAGCTTGGTGAGCCGTATCGGCAGCTGTACCCTCAAAGCGAGTACTCCGCAATGCTAGCCCACTATAGGGGATCATCGGGAAGCTGGGGCCAGGAGTGACATTACTAATAACACGAGTATTCGCTGCTAAACCCAGCTGGAGTAAATCATCACTCAACTGCTGTGCTCCCGATAACACCGCTGCTTGCTGGAGATAACCCAGAATCTCTTCTTTGAAGGTTTGTAGCTTACCTTTTTCCCCATCGTAGAAGTGACGAATCGATTGCAGTAATTGCAAAAACCCTGGACGTCCATAGCGAGGTTCGACAGGAAAGTAAGTGCCACCGTAAAATGGTACTAGGTCATCAGGAGCAAGGAAGATATTGAGAGGCCAACCTCCTTGACCAGTCATCATCTGCAATGCTTGCATATAAATACTATCAATATCCGGTCGCTCTTCCCGGTCTACCTTGATAGGTAAGAAATTAGTATTCATATACTGAGCGATCGCCTCATTAGAAAATGCTTCTCCTTCCATTACTGTGCACCAATGGCAACTGGAGTAACCAATGGAGAGGAAAATCGGCTTATTTTCCGTCTTTGCCGTTGCCAGCGCCTCATCACACCAGGGCCACCAATCGATGGGATTCTCAGCGTGTTTATACAGATACAGGCTTTGGGATTGGGCAAGGCGATTAGTCATCAGCTGAAGTAATATGGAGGCTTACTGGTTTCTAGTTTATCGTTCCCAGTGCGAAACTTTTTTCTAGGTCAGTGATCAATACTGCTCGGATAAGCCCCAATTCTTCTCCCCCAGCTCATCTTTACCGAAACTTCTCTTGGTGATACAGCAGTTTGCTCTGTCTCTTCACATACTTTTTTGAGGGAAGCTTCTACACTTTCTCGTTGGTCACAAAGAGCTTGGCGACTCAGTTTTCCTTCAAGATAATCTTGATAGTAACTGCGAGCTTGCCACAACCTGACCGGGTGACAATAATAGCTGAAACTATTGTATATCAATGCTTTTACCGAGCACCGATAGAGGAAAAATAGGCGTTTTTTTCTCATGAGCGGGTAAATCATTCCCCATGAAACCTCCCCAAAGCCTATAAAATCGTTGAGAGGTTTAGGTCAAATCAGCCTTCGCCTTTTATTTTTTTAATTGCTAGGAAGCTATAATCATTGCTAAACAAAGGTTGTAGCTATAGTTGTCACCCCGTCAGCTTTGACCGTCATACTTGTAGGGCTTGTAGTCTTAGGAATAATTGTACTTCATCCCCTCGCTCACCTAGAAATTGGAAGACCTCAATTATATCAAATCCGGCTAAATACTTATCATATCCTTCCACCTTGCAACCTTGCTCTTTTACTTCTACCGTCTGCCTTGGAGCTTTCTGCCTTATTGTCACCAAGGTGTAAGTAGTTGAATAGGGGGTCATAACCCCATTCGCCAGCAGTATCCTTTAAAAAGTCGGGGAGCTTCACTCTTGCTAATTCCACAAACCACTTAACATTAGGTATTACAGATTAGGGTATCAACTGCTTGGTGTAACTCACGGATGAATAAAAACAAGTTTGCTCAAACGACAGATGATCTGCGCTATCGCTTAAGTGTACTACAACAAGGGGTCAAGGAATTACCTCAAACTCCAGAGCAATCCCAATGGCTAAGACAAGTCTTTGAGGAACTCTATACTAGCTTGCAAGGGATGGAGAGAAATCAGAAGCAGCTAGCATCAGAATTAGAATACTCCCACGCTCAACTGCAAACTGAGGTGAAAGAGCATCAACAGATGGAGGTTGCCTTAGTTAAAGAGGCACTAAGTCGTAACCAGCTGATGGTGCAGCGCATTGCTGATACAATGCCCCAGCTGTTGTATATCTACGACTTGATTGCTGAGTACAACATCTACATGAATCGTCAAATTTTTCAGATGTTAGGCTTTGCTTCCTCCTCACCTGAGCAACTAGGAACAGAATTTTTTCTGGAGAGATTGCACCCAGATGATTTACCTCTGTTTCAATCACTGCCTCAGCGCTTTGCTCAAGTCAGTGATGGGGAAGTAATTGAGCAGGAATTCCGACTTCAGCACAGTGATGCTTCTTGGCGTTGGTTTCGTAGCCGGAATGTGGTATTTACTAGAACTCCTGACAGTATGCCAGAGCAAATTATTGGCACCGCTCAGGATATTACTGAACACAAGTTCATTCAGAGCGCTTTGTGGGAAAGTGAAGCACGGCTACATACGATTGTTAACAGTATCTCCGATGGTATCCTACTAGTGGATCTCCAAGGTAAGGTATGTTTTGCTAACCCAGCAGTAGCTAAGCTGTTTGGCAAGGAGCCAGAAGATTTGCTGGAGCACGATTTTGGCGAGCCAATAGTGGTGTCAGAAACGGCGGAGTTGGGAATTAATCACCCGGACAGAGGACTAGTTATCGGGGAGATGAGGGTAAAGGAAACTAGTTGGCAAGGAACATCAGTCTATGTAGTTGCTTTGCGAGATGTCACGGAACGTCTACAGGCAGCAACAGCATTACGGGAAAGTGAGGAGCGGTTCCGCCAATTGGCAGACAATATAGAAGATATTTTCTGGTTATTTTCCCTAGATAGTGAACGGTTGCTCTATGTAAGTCCTGCCTATGAGAGAATTATGGGATACTCTTGCAGGAAGTTGTCAGCTGCTCTTTATAAATGGATAAAGACTTTACATCCAGAAGATCGGTTAATCGCGATCGCTGATTTTGACCGACAGCGGCAGGGAGAGTCAACCACTAAAGAATATCGTATTGTGCGACCGGATGGGGGAATTCGCTGGATCTACGAGCGCACCTTTCCTATTTATAATGAACTAGGTGAAGTATACCGCCTTGCCGGAATTGCTGAAGATGTAACGGAACGCAAACTCTCAGAGGAAAAAATTCGGACTTCCCTCAAGGAAAAAGAAGTCTTACTAAAAGAAATCCACCATCGGGTGAAAAACAACTTACAAATTATTGCCAGCCTGCTACGGTTGCAAGCCAATCGTGTCCAGGACTCTCAAGCCAAAACTGCTCTGCAAGAGTGCCGCAACCGAGTAGAATCAATGGCACTGGTACACGAGAATTTGTATCATTCTGGAGACTTAAGCCGCATCAATTTTACCGAATATGTGCGCAATCTGACAAGTAACTTATTCAAGATTTACAATATCAAGTCTGGTACTATTGCTTTTAAGGTTATTGTCGAGCATAAAATCTTTATTAACCTTGCTCAAGCTGTCCCCTGCGGATTGATTATTAATGAACTAGTTACCAATGCTCTGAAACATGGTTTTCGCCAGCGGCGAACAGGTGAAGTGTTTGTCAAGCTGGAAGCCAGTACGAACAATCAACTAATCTTAACAGTTGGTAATAACGGTGAGCCACTCCCTAGAGATTTTGACCTATACACAGTCCAATCGATGGGGTTTAAGCTAGTTCTGACCTTGGTGAAGCAGCTAAAAGGTAAAATTGAACTTGAGAAAGATGAGGGCACAATTTTCAAGATTACTTTTATTGCCTCAGGCTAGATAGAAGTCTGTAGACCTAAGAATGTCATCTTTGTCATATAATAATTCGACATTCCCCATTCCCTATTCCCCATTCCCTATTCCCCATTCTCCATTCTCCATTCTCCATTCTCCATTCTCTATTCTCCATTCTCTATTCTCCATTCCCTATTCCTTATTTTTTCATAAAATCATGATCAAAATATTAATTGTAGAAGATGAGAGCGTTGTTGCCTGGGATATTCAAGAAACCTTAGAACAGTTAGGTTATAAGGTGGTAGCTAATGTGACCTCTGGAGCAGAAGCCATCCAAATTCCTGCTGCCATCAAACCAGATCTGGTCTTAATGGATATTCGACTCGAAGATGAGATGGATGGTATCACCGCCGCTGGACAAATCCGCGATCGCTTTGATATCCCAATTATCTATCTCACAGCTCATACTGATGAATATACCTGGCAGAGAGCCATTAGCACCAACCCCTATGGTTATCTTGTCAAACCTTTTCAGGAGCGAGAGTTACAGACAACCATTGAAATTGCTCTGCGCCGACATCAGCTAGAAAAACGCTCGCAGGAGATCAAACAACAAATAGTTAACACTCTCATCAGTATCGGGGAGCCGACCATTGTTACAGATGATCGGGGTTGCATTTTGTCAATGAATCGTGCTGCTGAGTCTCTCACTGATTGGTCTCTACCAGAGGTTTTAGGTAAAAATGCCAATCAAGTGCTGACTTTTATTCAGGCACAAACCCACACACAAATCAAGAACCCTCTGATGCAGGCCATGCAACAGGGTATCCAGGTAAATTTGTCAAGCAATTACCTGTTAAAAACCAAAAATGGTCAAGAAATACCAATTAATAGTACAGCCACCCCAATCAAAAATAATAAGGGTGAGGCTATTGGCAGCATGATCGTTTTTCAGGATATGAGTGAGCAGCAACAGGCACAGGAAAACGAGCAACAATGGGGCAAGCAAGAGAAGTTAGTCGCAGACTTTTCCCAACGCCTTCGCCAATCTTTAAACTTAGAGGAAATTCTGAACATAACAGTAACTCAAGTGCGCCAGTTACTGGGGAATGATCAGGTAGTCATTTATCGCTTCGGTGTAGATGGTAGTGGCTCAGTGGTAGCTGAGTCAGTAGACGCTGATTTGCTTTGCTTGCTGGGATGGGAGGGACGCGATCCTTGGATTGCTGAACCCAATTACCTTGCTCAGTACCAGCAGGGACAAGTTAGAGTAATTGAGGATACCTACAAAGCAGATCTTGATCAAGGACAGCTTAGGTTCCTAGAGTTCTTCAGTATTAGATCTAAAGTAGTAGTTCCCCTGCTAACAGGGGAGCATTTGTGGGGGTTACTAATTTGCCATCATTGTAGTGCGCCTCGACAATGGTCACAGTGGCAGATTGAATTCCTTCAACAACTAGCTAACCAAGTTGGTGTTGCTCTTGAGAAAGCGGAACTTGTTCAAAAATTAGCAAAAGCCGATCAACAATTAGAATATCTTACCTGTGCCGATGGTTTAACCCAGCTGGCTAGTCGCAGTTGGTTTGAAGACTATCTAGACTGCGAATGGCAAAGATTGGCACAAGAGCAATCTCCTCTAACTTTAATTGTGGCTGATATTGACTTTTTCCAAGAATTTAACGACACTTATGGTAATCAAGCTAGAGATGACTGTTTGCAACAAGTTGCCAACGCTATCCGCCAAGCAGTCGAGCACCCAACAGATTTAGTGGCTCGCTACGGTGAACAGGAGTTTGGGGTGATTTTGCCTAATACCAATGCTCCTGGAGGAGTTTGGATTGCTCAAAAGATGCGGGGAATTGTCAAGCAACTGAAGTTAGCCAATTTCAGTTCTCCAGTAAATCGGTATATCACTCTGAGTTTAGGTGTGGCTAGTATAGTACCGCCTCTAGAGTCTTCTCCCAAAATACTTCTAGAAGCAGCTAATCATGCACTATCTAAAGCTAAAGAAGAAGGAGGTGATCGGGTAGTGTTGGAAAAGTTGTCTAAGATTCATCAAAAATGAGTAATGAGTAATGAGTAATGAGTAATGAGGGACTTCCGCCTTCCTCACTTCCTGCCTCCTGCCTCCTGCCTTCTAACGCTTATTACTTATTACTTGTTACTTATTCGGTAATCGCTCCACTTCTTCTCCCTCCATTCCCTAAACGCTGACGTTGAGCTTCATACAAAATTAAAGCAGCAGCGATCGCAACATTCAAAGATTCTACTCCTGGCATGAGGGGAATTTTTACTTGTTCATCTGCTAGGGTCACCAACTCAGCTCTCAAACCTGCTGCTTCGTTACCCAGCATAATCAATGTGGGAGGTTGTAAGTTGAGTTCCCAATAACTCATAGTCGCATCAGGCACAGTTGCTACTACCTGTATTCCTTGAGCCTGACACTGGCGCACCACATCTGGCAAATGGCTACTCACTGCCATTGGTAGCCGGAACCACTGACCAGCTGATGCCCTCAACACTTTCGGGTTATCTAAATCTACACTATCTCTGCTCAACCACAAACCTTCAACAGCAGCAGCAGCAGCAGTCCGAATTATTGTTCCCAGGTTACCTGGATCTTGTATTGTCTCCAGCGCTAAACCAAGAGATAAAGACCCAAAACAATTAGGGGAAATGACTGTTCGCTGTGCCGTTGCCACAACCCCATCAGGTTGGACTGTAGTCGCGATCGCTTTGAGTACCGACTGACTGACTAATTCTGCTCGTTGGCACTGACTAATGGCATCCTGACAAAGTTGCTGGTGACATTTTTGCCATTCTGGTGTATAGCAAACTGTTACCAGGGGGTAATCCACCGCACAAGCTTCCGCCAACAGGTGTGTACCCTCCAGCAAGAATAAATCTTGTTCCTGTCTACCCTTGGCTTTTTGTAGTTTCCTAATTTGTTTGATCAGAAGGTTCTGAGTACTGGTGAGCATAACAATCTTAGCTTTTTGAATCGACAGGGAATCCAAAATCCAAAATTAGGTATGCGGAACCCGGGACTTGAACCCGGAAGTTCTTGCGAACACTAGAACCTGAATCTAGCGCGTCTACCAATTCCGCCAGTTCCGCTCTCTCAAGTTAATTTCCTTGTAGTTTATCATCATGCAGCAATCTACGACATTAGTCAACTTATTCCGATAGGAGCATCCCACTGGCGTCGATTGCCACAAGCGTGACATACTCCCACACTACAACCAAGTTGTAAGTGTGGGCAACAAGCGTGACTCCTGGTATCCCGATGGAAGAAACACTCCCTACTCCCTGTTCCCTATTCCCTGCTCCATTTAAACTGCAACCAAGTATAATAGTAAATTTTCAGGCCAATCATCGTAATTAACAAACTAGACATTTACCATCTTTCAGGTAGAATCAGTAGCAAATTTTAAAAAATGCAAACTAATTCCCTGATTCTGGAGGTTAGACCCATTAATCACCCTGTGATCTCGAAAGATAAAGACTCTCTGCCCAAGAAAGACCAATCCGTTTTACAGATTTGTGGCAGAGCTTCCCTAGAAGGAGAAGTAAAGATTAGCGGAGCCAAAAACTCTGCATTGGCAATTATGGCAGGAACTTTACTTTGTCCTCAAGATTGCCGACTGCACAATGTCCCCTCCCTCGTAGACATCAAGAAGATGAGCCAAATTCTCTGTGCTCTGGGTGTCAAGGTGGAAAGAAATGGTGATATCTTGGACATCAATGCTAGCGATCTTGGACATTCCACTGCTCCCTACGAGTTGGTCAGCCAGCTACGAGCCAGCTTTTTCGCTATTGGTCCATTACTAGCGAGATTGGGAGCTGTACGGATACCCCTACCTGGAGGTTGTGCCATTGGTGCTAGACCTGTAGATCTCCATGTTCGTGGCTTACAATCCCTGGGAGCCCAAGTACATATTGAACATGGCATGGTTAATGCCTATATCAGTGGCAGCGGGAGCAAAAAATTAAAGGGGGCAAAAATTTACCTGGACTACCCAAGTGTGGGAGCCACAGAAACCCTAATGATGGCGGCGACGCTAGCAGAAGGAGAAACAACGATTGAAAATGCTGCCCAAGAGCCAGAAGTGGCAGATTTGGCAAATTTTTGTAAAGCAATGGGAGCTAAAATTGATGGTGCTGGCACTAATAAAATCATCATTAATGGCGTACCTAGCTTACATTCTGTGGAATACTCGGTCATTCCCGATCGCATTGAGGCTGGAACATTATTGATTGCCGGTGCCATTACCCAATCGGAAATTACCCTTTCCCCGGTAAGACCCGACCATCTTAGTGCAGTTATTGCCAAGCTGCGAGAAACTGGTTCTCAGGTGATTATGGAGGGAACAAATCGTCTGCGGATTGTTCCTGACAAAATACAGGCAATAGATATTGAAACTTTGCCTTTTCCTGGATTTCCCACCGATATGCAAGCGCCGTTCATGGCTTTGTTAACTTTGAGTGAAGGAGACAGTGTCATTACCGAAACAGTATTTGAAAATCGGCTAGGGCATGTTCCAGAACTCAGTCGCATGGGTGCAGATATTCGTGTCAAAGGGAATAATGCAATTGTCCGAGGAGTGCCAATGCTATCTGGAGCCCCTGTAATGGCAACAGACTTACGAGCATCAGCCGCATTAGTACTAGCAGGGTTAGCTGCCCAAGGAAAAACCACGATTAAGGGATTGCATCATTTAGACCGAGGTTACGACAATTTGGAGGAGAAATTGCGGAACTTGGGAGCAAACATCAAGCGAGTAAAGGAAGAGAATGAGTCAGAGCCAGAAGAAACTGCGACGGCTCAAAGCAAAATAGCTATAGGGCAGCAGTAATTGTTCTGCAAGTTAACTCCAAGGCTCCAAGGCAACTTCCTTTGAAAAAAAATTCACTGAAAGTAGATTCAGCAGAAGTTGCCTGTTGCCTACTTAGGGCTTGGGAGAATAAGTCTACTGGGAAAGCGTTTTGAAGTAATGAGTAATGAGTAATGAGTAATGAGTAATGAGCAGTAGTAGGACTTCAGTCCAAAAAGAAGTCAAGTCCTACTTACAGTTAGTCCTCATGAAAAAACTTCACCGCTATGCATGAAATGAGACTATTCCGAAGCTCCCTGCTCCCTGCTCCCTACTCCCTACTCCCTAAGCTATTTTCTCCATAAGGAGTCTTATTGGTTAGGGAAATTTATGTTATAAAAGCAATTTGTGTGAGGAGCTCATATAGATGAATGTCTGTAAAGATGCATTGGAGATTCTTAAAGAAACTAGTCGGACTTTTTACATCCCTATCAATCGTTTACCTCTAAGACTCAAGGAAGCAGTGGCATCAGCTTATCTTTGTATGCGTGCTATTGATGAAATTGAAGACCATCCAAAACTGGATAACTTCACGAAGGCAAAACTGTTACGCACGATTAGCACAAACTTACAGGCTGCGGTTGACGGCTTCACCCTTGATCAAATGTTCTTAGGATTTAGTAGCTACGATAGTCAGCTAGCGGAAGTAACTATTCGAGTGGGAGAATGGGCAAAATTAGCACCTGAGACCATTGCGCCTCGGATTTGGGATGCTACAGCTGCCATGGCAGATAGAATGGCTTATTGGGCTGAGCATAATTGGGAAATTGATACCGAAGCTGATTTAGATCGCTATACGTTTGGAGTAGCAGGTGCAGTCGGCTTGTTACTTTCTGACTTATGGGCTTGGTATGATGATACCCAAACTAACCGTCTCCATGCTATTGGTTTTGGTAGGGGCTTACAGGCTGTCAATATTTTACGGAACTATAAGGAAGACCGAGTAAGGGGGGTCGATTTTTTTCCCAATGGCTGGACTGAAGATGATATGCAAGCTTATGCTCGCCGGAATCTAGCTCTTGCTGATGCCTATACCAAGGCTCTACCCAATGGACCGGCTTTAGGCTTTTGCCAAATTCCGCTTACTTTGGCTCATGCAACTCTTGATGTTTTAGATAATGGTCAAGAGAAGCTTACTCGTTCTGCTGTTGTGGCCCTGATTGAGCGGGTGACTAATGGTAAGCGGTGAAAAGTAAGGGAGCAGAGAGCAGGGAGACAAGGGAGACAAGGATACAAGGATACAAGGATACAAGGAAGAATTCCCAATACCCAATACCCAATACCCAATACCCAATACCCAATACCCAATTCCCAATTCCCAATACCCAATACCCAATACCCAATACCCAATTCCCAATTCCCAATACCCAATTCCCAATTCCCAATTCCCAATTCTCAATTCTTAATTTCCCTGTTATACTCAACTTGACCATAGTCCAACTTGACAATTCGGTCTGCGCAATGAAAGTAATGGTCATCATGACTGATTACCAGTATCATTTTGCCCTGCTCTCTGAGCTTGGGTAGAAACTCTGTATAAAAGATGTCCTTAAATATGGGGTCTTGATCCGCTGCCCATTCATCAAATAGATAAATTGGTCGGTCTTCCAGGTAAGCTGTAAGTAGAGCTAGTCGTTTACGCTGTCCTTGAGACAGAGCAGTAGTGGAAAGTTCTCCCTCTTTGACCTTGACTTTATGCTCAAGCTGAAGTTGCTGAAGATACTCTTGAGCTTGAGTATCTAAATTAATTTGCTGCAACCCTAGGAGCCGTTCAAACAAATAGAAGTCAGAGAAAACCACGGAAAAATGTTGGCGATACCACTCTCGATTCTCTTGGTTAATGGGCTGCTTGTCTAACCAAATTTCTCCCGATTCTGGAATGTAGAGTCCGGTAATCAACTTAGCTAGGGTAGATTTACCGCTGCCATTACCACCAATGATAAATACTATTTCTCCTGGTTGCAGCCTCAGATCAATCGGACCAAGGGTAAAGTTAACATCTTCTTGCTCACTATAGTAAGTATTAGTTACCCCCTTGAGTTCCAAAAAGTGCCATTCAGACAATATCTCAGGTGGAAATGTTGCTACCTCGGCTCGACTGGCTAGGGATAAGCCAAGAGTCTCAATCTTATTTAAAGCAACATTAGCTCGACTCAGGATTGGCAGTTTGTTGATAATATTTTCCATTGGCCCAATCAGATAGGTAAAAGTCAAGACATAACCAGAAAGGGTTTGAGAGTCGATGACAACCCAATGGGGGAGAACAAACATCACGAAGCCGACTGCAAAAAAAAAGATGAACTTGCCCCAACTATCAGTGGCGGCGAACAGGGTTAGACCGTAAACATTATGACGACGGAACTTGGCAGCTGTTGTCTGTAGTTCTTCGGTGAGGAAATCTTGGCGCCGGTGATAATGTAGTTTGAGTTCCTTGACACCTTCGGTTATGGTACGAAAATGCTTGAATAGTAAGTCTTGCTCTTCTCTACCAAGGGCAAGTAACTGACTTGCTTTTTTCAACAGTGCCCTACAACTACCCATCGCGATCGCTGATAAGCCCAAAACCATCAGCAATACTTTCCCAGAGAGCCAACTGATGTAAACCAGACACCCAATTACAATTGCTACATTAATACAGAGGAAGGGTACAACAAACACAGCATTAGCAATTGTTTGCACATCTTCTGTTAGGGTTGCCAATAGGCGAGGGGAGCCCAACTGTTCTAGATGACTCAACTCCGACGCTAGAATTTGACGGCTCAGACGCATCTGTAGATGGAAAATTGCGTCTTGAGAGAGGTGAATCAGGATTACTCTGGTAATAATACTGGTCATTAGTGCTACCACAGTCAATCCCACAAAACCCCAGGCGAGTAATGTCGGCGAAGAAGAATCGCTTTGGCTAAAGACACGACTAATCAGAGCAATCAGTCCAGCACTACTACCACCACTCACAAAACCAGTAGCGATCGCTACTGCTACCGTTTTCCAGGAGTAGCGCACAAGAAAGGACAGCAGATTCATCTCAAATTTATATAGCGTTTCTCATGATTGATGAGGCACAAAGATCCTGGTTTTGGGGAATTGGGAATTGGGAATAGGTTCATCAAAATTGGATTTACCTCACGGACGCGAGAACTGCTATAGTATCCCTAAATCGGTTCTAAGAAGATGCTAACCACCATTTATCCCCTCTCCAACCTTATAGGTATGGAGACGGGTTTGGTGTGGTTGAAGTTAAGAATTAGTAGATTGAGCCGATAAACGTTCCTTCAGAATTGCCAACTGTTCTGCCCAACGGGGATCTGGCTGAATTTGATTGGAGTTAGATCCCGTTGCGTTGGAGGAACTGCGTTTGGAGGGCTTTTTGCCGCCTCCACGACGCCCAGAGTTATTGCTATTGCTACTATTAGCTGGTTTCTGTTCTTTGTTTTGTTCCTCCTCCTGATTCTTTGCCTTAGGTTGTGCTTTTTCAATTTTCAGGGCAACACTTTGGAAAGCGTGACCGTTGAACTTCTCAATGATTTGTTCAGCTAGCTCATCTGTGGGAACAGTGACAAAGGCAAAACCCCGACATTTACCTGTTTTACGCTCCTTAATCAGTTTTGTGGTAATGGATTGATCCATTTCAGCAAAAAGCGCGTGCAGTTCATCGCGGTTTACCTGTTCTTTGGGCAAGTTGCCTACATAAAGACGAACGGACATATTTGGATTACCTCCAGATTTAGATTCAAACAAACTTGTGCGCACCAGCAATTTGTCCTGGCCTAGAGTAGATTTGATTGACGAACGACTTTTGCGTTCAGACAATCTTCTGACGACCCTTACCAAGCTCAACAAAACAAACTGATGCAATAAAATCAAATTCCTCAATACCATCCATCTTTAGCGATCGCCAACCTTATTTTGACCTTGGGTTGGCGATTGGCTCGGATTGAAGCTAATGGTTTTCTTCATTACTTACTCTGTATTATTACAGAATATTTACACTTTTTGTAAATTAACATGATATTTGGCAGCCAAGCTAGTGTAGCGCGGTGGTAATCACCCACCTTCACTCATCAATAGACGAAAAGCAGATACCATAGACATTAAGGTCTCCTGCCTTGGAACCTTAGTCCACTAGTGTGGCAGAAAAATTTTCTGCCTTTGCTAGCTGGCAACAATCCATTTCATGCAAATGATTAGTTAGTATGAAGGAGGGAATGACTCCTGTCAAGTCTTGCACTCGTACATTCCGTATTACTAACACCCTCAACCACCTCAAAGATAATTGATAGAGCTGCTAGTTGGGTTGTATCAATGCTGCGACTATTAGGGTTGCAAGAAGCAACATTGCTTCTGCTACCCCGACTGCTATTATTAATATCATTGAGCAAATTGTCAATCACCTGGTGGTGAAAATTTTTCCAAGGGAGCTGCCTTCAGAGTACTAATCTAGGATTATGGATAAGTTTGAAAGCATGTATGCCTTCACTCAAGTCATCGAAGAGGGAAGCTTTGCTGCTGCTGCCAGAAAAATGCAGCTATCTCGCTCTGCTGTCAATAAGCTAGTCATTAACTTGGAAAATCACTTAGGAGTGCAATTGCTCTATCGCACGACTCGCCAAGTTACACCCACAGATAATGGACGAGCCTTCTATGAGCGCTGTATCAATATCCTCAGCAATTTAGAAGAAGCGGAATTAGCGATCTCACAGCAAAACAGTCAACCTAAAGGGACTCTCAAAATTAATGCTCCGATGTCTTTCGGGATCTCTTCTTTAGGTGCAACAATTGCTGAGTTTATGACTCGCTATACAGACATTAAAATTCAATTGACCCTAGAAGACCGTTTTGTTGATCCCATCGATGAAGGCTATGACTTAGTCATCCGGATTGGCTCCCCCACAACATCTCCTAGTTTGGTAACTCATGCCATTACCGTCATTCCTCGGGTTATTTGTGCAGCACCTAGTTACTTGAGAGTCAGAGGAATTCCTCACAATGCTGATGAGTTAAAAAAGCATTCTTGTTTACACTATGGTTATTTAGCCACAGGTCAGCAGTGGCAATTCACCCATCAAGGACAAGAAGAGCGAGTTGCCGTAGATAAAGTATTTTGTTGCAATAACGGAGAGGTTTTGAGAGATGCTGCTGTCAAAGGATTGGGAATTGTCCTGCTGCCCAGTTTTATTGTGGAGCAAGAAATTAAGCGAGGAGAGTTACAAGTTATTTTGCCTAATCATCAATTACCAGAATTAACCTTGTGTGTAATTTATCCTGTAAATCGCCATCTTTCCACTAAGGTACAATTGTTTACTCAATTTCTCCAAGAGCGCTTTGGAGGAATGAGTAATGAGTAATGAGCGTTAGAGGGACTTGCGCCACAAAAAGAAGACATAAACTAGTCATATCAAGGGATTCAGTCATCCCTTTTCATTTTTAGTTTCTCAAGAGCTATAATCTATATCATTTTACCATGTAATTCGTTTATAATACACTATGTCGTGCGGAATGTGGGATTTAAAGGTTTCTATCCATTGACTGAGTGAAATACTCCAGCTATTGACAAAATCGATTATAGTATCAATAATGACACTAGGGATTAGGCATGGCTAAAATAAGCAAAATTATTGCTGTTATGCAGCAGAATCCTTGTGATGTTCGTTTTGTTGACTTGAAAAAAGTTTGCACCCATTATTTTGGGGAAGCTAGACAGAATAAGACATCCCATCTAGTTTACAAAACGCCCTGGGTGGGAGACCCACGTATCAATATCCAAGAAGGAAAAAATGGGAAAGCTAAAACCTATCAAGTTCGGCAAGTTTTAAGTGCTATAGAAAAGCTGGAGGAGATGAATGAAAGTGATGAAGATTAATCCTGAACACTACACCTATCGCGTAACATGGTCTAGTGAAGATGAAGAGTTTGTAGGACAATGTGCTGAATTCCCAAGCCTATCTTACCTAGATAACTCTCGTCTAGCCGCCTTTGAGGGTATTTACAATTTAATACAAGAAGTTCTTGAAGATATGGAAGCTAACGATGAATCTATTCCCGAACCATTTTCTGATAAAACCTATAGCGGTAAATTTCAAGTGAGAATACCACCAGAACAACACCGTTCATTAGCGATTAAAGCTTCTGAATTAGGTGTAAGTCTTAACCGTTATGTAAGTTCAAAATTGTGTGGTTAATGCCAAGATTGACCCAATAAAGTACTTTACACGCCTTCATTTGTACAGGACTTGTTGACTATTGCCTGTTGCCTGTTGCCTTCTTTCTCAAAAGCTCCTGAGGAGCACTTCTCGCCGCCAATTGAAGAAGAGAAACAAGTAAGTTTCCCTTAGAAACTTCTGCCTTTTGCCCTGGAGACTTCTGCCTTTTTTCTCAAGAGAAATAAGTTTTGAGCAATAGATAATCACTACTCCTTTTCTGCCACTGGAAACACTTCTCCTTTTAAATACAAATCAAAATGTTTCTTAAAATAAAGAATACTGGTCATGTTAGGCTCATCACATTCATCAGGAGTGAATTCGTAGATGGGTAACTTTTCCCTTACTAGCTTGACTAACTTGGGATTGAGCTGCTCGAAGGACTCAACTCTGGCTATAGTAGTCTCATACCTCAATTGAGCCGGATGACCATAACCTAACTTCATCCAAGGCATCCAGGGACAATCTCTTGCCCAGGTAGCCGGTGGTGCGTCTTTGACATCGGGTCGAGAAAAACTAGAGGTGAAATACTCAACTCCCTTGAAGGTTTCCCCTGGACAGTAGTCTCTATATTTGTCATCTCCGGCCAAGGGATGGGGATATTCTAAGGGAATCTCATTAACTTTGGTAACATAACCAGAGTTTTGCGGAATAACGATCTTTCTGGGACGTACTGAACCTTGTACCATGCGGTTAGTAATATGCACAACTGCTACAGCTTGACTAGCTGCTTTTGGCTTCCAGTAATGCAAAATTTCTTTGGTCTCTGGGTCACAAAATAACCCGATTTCCCGGTTGAGTCGATATCCTACTTCCCCATACTCAGGATGAGGCTTGAGGAATACTTTAGTCGCATTCATGCCAATAATCGAGAACAATTTCTCTTTTGGCTTGCCTGGTGTTTCTATCCACCAAATTTCCCCTTCCCAATTGTAATAAAGCTGTGACCCATGATTCTTTCTGTAAAAATCTAGGGTGTTGTATTCGTAGTCAGCAGAATAATCTTTCATTTATTGTAATTGGGAATTGGGAATTGGGAATTGGGAATTGACTTTCGGCAAATATACTCAAATTAATCCCAGATATCCATATCTCTAGATTCTTGAGTAGTTTGGGAGACTTGAGTCTGACTACAGGCACTCAGTCATAAGGCAATGCTAATGGCTCCTTGACTCCAGCTAAACCTATTTTGTCTTTGTCTATTCCTGATAACTTCCTTACCATAACCTCAATCTCAAGCCTAACTCTTCTAACTATATTTTAATATTTTGAGCTAGAGGTTGACATGTCTATGGCCTTGAACTATACTCTAAATATGGATGCAGCAGACATGCAGCACGCATGACATCCCGTTACCTCAAAAGGTCGAGGAATTCCGGTAAAGACGTTCTGAACACCAAAACCAGAGTTTTGGCGAAGGCTCCTGAAGGAGTCTTTGTTACTTCTGGGGTGAAGTTCATTTGATTGTTACGCTTCGCGCTTTCACACCCTACAATTTCTACTCCCAATTTTTATAACCTTATTTCAAAATGGACGAACGGTGAGTAATTATGTTCGGTTTTTCTCCCTTGTTACCTTGTCCACCTTGTCTTGTCCCAACCAGAAAGTAAAAAAACTACCCTTGTCAGCCCTCCCCAGCTCTCCCCAATTTGTTCAGATTTGCTACCATAGGGAGGATATCAAATTTTTCGCTGCGCCTATAATTATATCATGGGATAGAGCGACCGGCTATCAAGCGGGAAATTGTCGCTGTTATTAGGTATACCACAGACATAAACACCTAACACCTACCTTGATAGCCTGCTTTAGCCGAATGAAATCAATTGATAGTCTCTGGAAAAGTCCATGTTAAGAACTGTAATTATAGCTTTGGCAACTCTGGGATTAGTTTTAACAACTAACTTTATCTTCTCTCCAGTTAAGGCAACCACCACTGATTTAGAGTTGTACACTTGGGGATATCCCTACGTAGGTAGTAATCAAGTGGTGTGCAAGCAAATTGTTACCCATCCAAAACAACAACCAATGCCCAAATCATCTCAGATGCAACCGGTAAAGATTCACTCAACAATTGTAAGCGATCGCTATTGTGGGCATTTGACAAAACCGGCTCAAGTAGGTGCTTAAAAAGTTATTAGTCGTTGGTTGTTTGTTGTTTGTTGTTTGTTGTTTGTCGTTGGTTATTGGTTGTTTGTTGTTTGTTGTTTGTTGTTTGTCGTTGGTTATTGGTTGTTTGTTGTTTGTTGTTTGTTGTTTGTCGTTGGTTGTTTGTTGTTTGTTGTTTGTATAATTGACACTCCCTCGTCACAGCGTTAGCTTGACGGGGGATTCTTGATTCAACCCATACCTCCCACACTCCTCGTCAGTTCAGGATTTGAGCCTTAACAAGACTTCGAATCATATCAATTCCGGTTGTATCGGAATGATTAATAATTTGGCTTTTTGGTTAGAAAACATAGACGCTGGCGGGCGCAAGCATTGCGCCCCTACGTCATGAATATTATACCAATATAGCCGGAATTGATATCATATCTTGCACTATGCATCATAAATACCTAATAATATCAATCAGAGCAATCAATTCCAATACTGAAACAGTCAAATCTTATCACTGTTGCCTGTTGCCAGATGAGCTGTTGCCTTTTCCCTATCTCCACAGGTATGTTTTCGGCAGGCGTGCAAGATCTGACTTAGAACATACCTAAGCAAGGATAAGTTTTTCTTTTCCTATCCATCAAAAATGATCGCACCGATGGTGATCACACTCAAAGTGGTTTATGGTTAGACTTAAGTAGATGGATAACTCTTTATTCATAGACTTAAGTCTATGATGTAAATTTGTCATTTACCAAACTTATTCAACAGACTACCATACCATGAGCACAGTCTAAACCTTACCCACCGAGCAATTCCCATGTTCTAATCGAAGACAATAACACATCATGAGTACGATCACAGTTGGCTGGATTGCCCTGCCCTTTTTTGTCGGGTTTAGCATTTATCTTATCCCTAAGCTTGATCGCTATCTTGCACTAGGTGTAGCGCTGGTTTCCTTTGGCTATGGGTTAGAACGAGTACTACCCAACTCGACTCCTCAAACCTTACAGTTATTGGATAGTTTTGGCGTTACCTTAGTTGTCGATTCTTTAAGTGGCTACTTCATCCTGACTAATGCACTAGTAACAGCAGCAGTCATTCTCTACTGTTGGCGCAGCAATAAAACAGCTTTTTTTTATATGCAGACGATTATTCTGCATGGCAGTGTCAACTCGGTATTTATCTGTGCAGATTTCATCAAAAAATTGGGTCTGAAACCCCGTCCTTCTAGGACGGCTTTACTATTTAATTTTAGCATTTCACTCCATGTCTGCTAAAATGTGAGACATGGAGAAAGCTTACAGTTACCGATTTTACCCAANCATTGCGAGTTAATAGTGCTTGGTTAAGGAGAGATGGGGAGGTGGGGAGGTGGGGAGGTGGGGAGATGGGGGAGACAAGGGAGACAAGGGAGACAAGGGAGACAAGGGAGACAAGGGAGACAAGGGAGACAAGGGAGACAAGGGAGACAAGGGAGACAAGGGAGACAAGGGAGATAGGGAAGCAATACCCAATACCCAATACCCCATTCCCAATACCCAATACCCAATTCCCCATTCTCAATTTTTCACAAAGCTTTTGAGAGCAAACTGAGGTAAAGCCATCATCCTTCGCCAACGCCAGGGTTCTTGATAAAGTCGGTAAAGCCATTCTAGGTGCATCTGCTGCATCCAGGCTGGTGCACGGGTTTTTACCCCTGCCCAAATGTCAAAGCTGCCACCAATACCAATCCAAGTTGCTTGAGGACACAGGTGGCGGTTTTGGGCAATCCACAACTCTTGACGAGGGACTCCTAAGCCTACCAAAATTAGCTTTGGTTGTTTTTCTTGAAGAGTTGCTTGTAATTGGATTTGGGCTTCTGGTGAGAGGTAGCCATCCCAAATACCTGCGATGGCTAATTGGGGCAGTTGTTCTTGCCATACTTTAGCTGCTTTGTTAACTACCTCAGGAGCACCTCCATAGAAAAACACTGGACAAGAATCTCCCCATTGTCCAGCTTGTTGCAGCAAGGCAGCTGCCAGTTCAATTCCAGGACAACGCTGCTGTCGCCTACCCTGAAGCCGCAAGTAGAGTACAATGCCAGCACCATCGGGAATTACTAATTCTGCTTGCTGGAAAACCTCAGCTAGAGCTGCATTTTGTTCTGCCTGCATCGCCATTTCTGCATTCAGGGTCACTACCTGAGTTCCCTGTCCTTCCTGTAGACGAGATATCAACCACCGAGGGTAGTCATCTAATAAGTGAACTGGTAGTCCCAACACAGGAAATTGTTCAGGTGCTTCCAACATCATAAATCCTTTAATAAATCCTTTGTGTACTTTGTGTCTTTGTGGTAAAATCTCTTTATAATGGGTAATGAGTTCATTACTTAACAATTCTAAGATAATCGACCCTTATAATCGTCGTAGTCAAATTCCCTAATTAAATTAAAGCTACCATCAGAGCGAACCATACCGATCGCTGGATGTTTAATTCCATTAAACATGGAAGTCTTGACCATCGTATAGTGAATCATATCCTCGAAGAGGATGGTGTCACCAAGCTGTAAAGGGGTTTCAAAGTAGTAATCTCCCATACCCATAAAGTCTCCCGCAAGGCAAGTTAGTCCTCCCATGCGGTAGGTAGGCTCTCCTGCTTGGGGTTCTCTTGCACCCCGAATACGAGGTTTATAAGGCATTTCTAAACAATCAGGCATATGAGCTGTGAAAGAGACATCCAGCATAGCAATCATCGGACCGGAAGTTGCAATCAGATCCAAAACTGTAGCCCGAAGCAATCCGGTCTCCCATGCTACTGCTGAACCAGGTTCCAGATAGATATCTAAGTGAGGGTAACGCCTTTGAAAGCTAGTTATTACTTGGATGAGATGTTCGACATCATAGCTTTGAGAAGTCATCAGATGCCCTCCCCCTAAATTAAGCCACTTGATCTGAGTTAGGTGATGTCCAAAGAGTCTTTCTATCTGTTCTAAAGTATATGCTAAAGCCTGGGAATCGCTTTCACATAAGTTGTGGCAATGTAAGCCTTCGATACCCTCCGGTAAATGCTCACCTAATACTTCTGCTCTTATTCCTAAACGAGATAGGAGAGACGAGGGATTATAAATCTCCTGTTTCACAGGAGAATATTCTGGATTAATACGTAGACCCGGTGATACCTGAGCCGAGATAATTTTGGCTTTAAATTGTTCCCATTGGCTGAGGGAGTTAAACGAGATATGAGTTGCTCCTTGAATCAGTTCTGGAAACTCATTTTCTTGGTAAACAGGACAATAGAGATGAAGTTGTCCGCCAAATTCTTCTCGTGCTAGCCTTGCTTCAAACAGAGAACTCGCAGTAGTACCTAGTAAGTATTTTTTGACGAGGGGAAAGACACTGAACATCGCAAACCCCTTCAGTGCCAGAATAATGGTAATTCCTGCTCTTTGCTGAACCGAGTCGATGAGCTCAAGATTCCGCATCAGCTTTTCCTCCTCAAGTACATAGCAGGGAGAGGGGATTTGGGAATAATCGATCATTGAGTTCACTAAGTAATAAGCACTGGAGGGACTTTCGCCCCAAAAAGAACAAAATAAATACAAAAATTGGCTGTATTAGACTCTCGAAATAATTGAGTTATCAATGATAAAGCCATCTCACTATTGTAACAGACTTCACGAAAAAAATTCTGAATGATAAATGATGAATGATGAACGGTAAAGGTGCAAGCCAATAAATTAAGGATTATTACTTTCGCGAAAGTCCCAACCGCATTCGGAGTTATCTGGTCTGAAGCCTCCGGATTTATCCGTGGAAATGAAAAAAGCCTGCGCATCCTTATTTCCATCCCGTAGCTCCTTTAAAGAGAATACCAAGTTCCTCGCCCCTTACCATGTCGTGTTAATTTTTTCATCTCTATCAATTCATTAATTCGTACTTTGATTGTGCTGCGGCTTGCTTGAGTATATTTCTCAATCTCTCCTGTGCTAATTCTACCATGTTCTTTGGCTAATTCTAAAATCTTCAAGGATAATTCTGGTAGAGAAGTTTGCATTATTTGCTCCCTATTTAGCTTGAGAGCTAAATGGTCTTTTTGTCGTTTGAGGGAATGAAGAAAAAACTGTAACCAAGTTGTCCAATTCGGCTTATCAGTCTTTAAGCTCTTTTGAGTACGTCTTAAAGCCAAATAATAGCTATCCTTGTTTTGTTCAATTATAGTTTCTAGAGAGCTATAAGGCACATAGGCATATCCACTTTTTAACAGTAACCATGTTGTCAAAACTCTATAAAGACGACCATTCCCATCTTGAAACGGATGAATAGCCAGAAATTGAACGATAAAAATACCAATAATTAATAGAGGATGCAGTAGCTTTTCTTCAAAGGCATCACGAGTCCAGCAGACCAACTCTTCCATTAACAAGGGAGTCTCAAAAGGAGAAGCAGTAACGAACAAAATCCCAAGACTTTTACCCTGTTGGTCAAATGCTTCAATATGATTCTCTACGCTCTTATAGTGACCTCTATGTCTTTCATCTTTATCGCTGTATTGTAGTAGTATCGAATGAAGTTGTTTAATATAATTCTCAGTAAGAGGAATCATTTCCCAACTTTCAAACAAGATCTGCATTACTTCTGCATAACCAGCTACTTCCTGTTCATCACGAGTTATCAAAGATTTTTGCTCTATATTACTGAGTAAGGTTTCGATTTGGCGATCACTCAGTTTTGCACCTTCAATACGAGTTGATGAACCGATACTTTCAATAGTTGCCACCTTTCTCAAGGCTGCAAGACGTTCAGGAGCAAGGGTTCCCAAAGCTCTCCATAAACCCTTAAACTCATCAATTTCGGCGATGAGTTTCAGTATGTGGGGAGTTATTTCCAAAGTGCTGATGTCCATAACTGTTATTTTAGCCATTTATTTGACCAAGAAAAACCAATTATGTCTAATTCAAGCCAATTATTGCGAAGCTGGGGGGTGTGGGGAGTCTGACAAGGGTAGGTTTTTGACTTTAGGCTGGGTACAAGACAAAGTAGACAAGCTAACAAGTGAGGAACACCGTACAATTTCCTGTTCGGTTGTCAAAAATCTCAGGCGTAGAATCTCAGGCGTAGGGTGGGCAAAAAAGAATATTTAACCAAGGAACAGATATGTGTAGGTGTTTTTGCCCACTAAGCTGTTGGGGAATTTAGGGATGTGGAACAGGCATCTTGCCTGTTCTGGTATAGATCACTCATCGCCAATCTACTGTATATAGGCGCAGACCTACTCCATTATTAATAATATAACTCATGCATCACAGCAAATGCCACTAAATTGCCTAATTTTGCTCATTTAAGCTCAGATTCTCTTAAAATTAATCCTAAAATCTAAAATCTAAAATCTAAAATCTCTCTGGTCAGTTTAGCAATACTCGGTGATGAGGAAAAGGGTTGGCGCCCTAGTAAGTATAAGCATAAACTGTGGGGTTGTGGGGCTCTACTAAAATTTCCCGTGGTCAAGCTGCTAGATTATGATCTCGAAGAATTAGCACAAAACCCCAATCCATTAGCCGCGATTGTACAGGCACACCGAATAGCGCAAATTGCCAACAAGGATGTCGCTATTGGATACGCCAACAAACTCTCCCTGATTAAAAGTTTGTATGAACGTGGATTTAGTAGAGAGAATATAGTTGAGTTGTTTCGCTTAATCGATTGGCTTATTGCTTTGCCAGAATGGGAAGAAGAGCGACTGTGGCAAGAAATACAAACCTTAGAGGAGAACAAAAATATGCCTTACGTTACCAGTGTTGAACGGATTGGAATTAAGAAGGGACGCCAAGAAGGACGCCAAGAAGGACGCCAGGAAGGACGCCAAGAAGGACGCCAAGAAGGATTACAGGAGGGCAAACAGCAGGATATTGCCCGTATCCTTGAGTTTCGGTTTGAAGGTATAACCGAGGAATTGAAGCTCCTAATTGGGAAGTTGGATAATATTGAGCTACTCGGAGACCTGATTCTTCAAGCAATGACAACACCATCATTAGATGAGTTTACATCTATAGTCACTCAACATGTTGCTGATGACAAGAGTGAGAAGAGTAATTAGCTTGGGGAGTAGGTATGGGAGATGCGAGCATCTCCCTTCCCTTTGAGATTAACAGAAAAGCTAATCTGTGGTTGGAGCGATCACGAAGGTTGTATTATGTTCGGTTGAATATTCACACTGAGAGTGAAAACAAGCCAATACCTAACACCTAACACCTAACACCTTAGGACTGATACGCCACAATTGTTCTAAACCAGTTGCAGGCATAGTTAAATACAACACATCACCAGTCTTGAGGCAAGTTTCCAGCAGTTCCCAAGCATGGATCATCTGACCATGAGTTTCGATGTAGAGAGGCACAAAGTCAGCACTCATTGCTACTTCTTTCACCCGACGTCCGCAAAAGGGATGTCTTGGGGTAATTAAGGTTGCTAAGGCTACCCAAAGGGTATTACCAGTTATACCATTACCCAAAATTCGTCCCCCCAAGGCTGCGGCAGCAAAGGAAGGCGTCGCTAATTCTATTGGACTCAGCACCATCTCAAAATTGAAGACCTGTTTCGCCGTTGAGGCAAATTCTGGGTCTTGATGGCGCACAACTACTGGTAATTGGGAAGCTAAGGCTTTGGCACACAGGGTAATCTCCACATTAGTCATGTCGCTACTGGTGACTGCTAACATAGCTTGGGTTGTCTGGACATTTGCTGCTTTTAGGGTTGTTGATAAACTAGCATCTTCTAGAATCACCGGCACTCCTAAAGAACGAGCAGTAGCCAGAAAGCGATTGTTGGGGTCTCGTTCAATGACCACAACCTCATAGCCGAGGTTATGGAGTTGATGGACAATCTGGATACCAATGCCTCCTAGTCCACAGACAATATAGTGATTACCACTGGGAACTCTAGCTGCATCCCAAAACTGATTGAAGCGAGTTCCTAAAATAAAGTCATTGAGTAAGGCATAGCAAATCCCAATTACTCCAGCGCCAACCAACATCATGACGGCTGTAAATACTTTGATGCTGTCCGGTGATTGTTCTGCTACTTGTTCTTGTCCCCCAGCACCAGTAATCATACCAACAGAAAAATAGAGAGCATCGACAATGGAGGTATTGAAATTAACGCAGACATAGGTTACCGTTGCTGCCATAATGGTCAACAACAGAACCAGAGTAACCATCAACATCGATTGACCATGCTGCTGAAACTGGCGTAAGTTGGTGAGAACTTTGAGGAGTTTGCGGAGCCAGGAGCGACGATGGTTACGGGTTTTGGGTTGGGTACCAATAATTAAGCGATCGCCTAGCTGTAACTGCTGACCTTGAACTACTGCCGAAACCAAATCTAACTTACCATGAGCCGGTAAGTAGTAGATTAACATTCGCGATCGCGACTCCCAGAGTTCCCCCAACTGGCGTCCTAGCCAAGGATGATTCTCGTGAATTAATTCTTCATAAATCGGCCAAGTTTGGTGGAATAACTCCAACTTCCCGATCGCCTGACTACCCAAAGCTGCAAAAGCAAATACAGGAGCTGCTAGAGCCGAAACACTTAGACTAACATGATGGGGAAGGGTTTGATCCAAACGCTCACCTAAAGTCTGATTAAACAAGCGATTAACAATACGAATTTTGGGATTGAGTACCCTGGCTTGAGTGAGGATTGCCAGATTCAGAGCATCATCATGAGTTGATATCACCAAAGTATGAGCATCCCGAATCCCCGCAGCTAAGAGAGTCGAAGCTGCCCGTAAATTACCGACAATGAGATTATCCCCGATATCGGGGAGGGGTCTGTCGCTGATGCCGACAACGGTGGCTCCCTGCTTCCTCAGTAGGCAAAAAATTTTATATCCAGTCAGACCTAAGCCACAGACAATGATGCGGGGTTTCATTAATTAGCGTTGTTGACAAACGAATTTTTGCCTTTTAGTATACAGAACTCAATTGTGATCTAAAATTTCTTGAGGGAGTGTAACCAAAAATACGAAGTAATGAGTAATGAGTAATGAGTAATGAGTAATGAGCAGTATAGGGACTTCCGCCCCAAAAAGAAAATGAGAAACAAGTCAACTTCCCTATTCCTCATTCCCCATTCCCCATTCCCTAGTTTCTCAAGAGCTCGCCTCGGAGCGCTTCGCGCCCCCAATTGACTCTTGAGAAACACTATTTCCCGCATCCTTCCTCCTCTCGGAGCCTTAGGCTTGTGTTGATTCAATTCTTTAATCCAAAATCTAAATAAATCTAAAATCTAAAATCTAAAATCTAAAATAGTTTCTCAAGAGTAATGAGTTCATTGCTCCCAATTCCCAATTCCCAATTCCCAATTCCCAATTCCCAATTCCCAATTCCCAATTCCCAATTCCCAATTCCCAATTCTGATTAAAGCAACCCTTCCTGCTCAATCGTCTCAATCATTTGGAGAGCACGAGGATCACCCAATTTTAACAGTGCAGCTTTGGCATCTTCTTGAACACCCAAATCTTCATCTTCAGCAAAAGCTTCAATCATCCCGTCAACCGCACCACCATAAATCGCATTAGAGGGTAGTTCCCGACACAGTTGTCCAAGAGACCAAGCACAGTTACTACGCACTGCTGCTATAGAATCTTGCTTGAGGGAAGTAATTAGGGGTGGAATACAGGCCACAATGTCCTCATATTCTAAATTAGCTATCTGTGCCAAAGAACTAGCAGCCCATAAACGTACTGCGGAAATATCAGTTTTCAGGGCATCAATCAAAGGGAAGACTGCACGGCGTGCGCGAGAGTTACCCAATGCCCAGACTACACCTTTGCGCACATAACCATTGAAGTCAAGATCGAGTTGTTTAATTAGTGGCTCTACCGCATCAGCACTAGGATTGTGTCCGAGAGCATAAGCTGCACTTACCCGCACTAAGGGACAAACATCTGTCAACAGGTGAATTAAATGAGGAATTGCCCGTTCCTCATTTAATTCACAAAAAGCTCTAGCTGCCAGCATCCTTTGGGACGTCTCTGGTGACGTTAACAATGCTAGCATTTCTTCTGGGTCAGGCTTTTGAGCTTCTAACTCGGTATCAACAGGCCCTAAGTCATCTAGAGGGCTTTCTAGATCAGCCGCATCGTCGAGTAAACTCAGATTGTCATCGTCATACATATCTGGCTATACTTGCCTAGTTCTGCATAGGTTTGTCTTCAACGGTAGAGTGGCTTGAGCATCCACAAGGATTGAGTTTGGTAGCCCAGTCGCTGGTAAAGATGCACGGCTAGTTGGTTCCTCTGAAAGACTTGAAGACCAATTTGGCGATCGCCTCTTGCCTTTGCCCAATCTTCAGCATACCGCATTAGTGCCGAGCCAATGCCTTGACGTCGGTATTTGGGCATTACGTAAAGCAAAAAAACATGAGCATGGCGATCTCCGTGTATCTGATCTACTGCATTCCCTAACCAGAGACAAGCGATGGGATCTAACCAGGGAACAGTTGGTTGAGCTAACTCCACCCACCACAAAGGTGTGTCTTGAGAAAAATACTTTTCCACGGTTACTGCCAGATGGGAAAAGTTATCCTGTTCTGGGAACAGTTCTTGGTAACTCAGCCGCATAAACTTGAGCAAGGTAGCCTGTTCCCGACCTAAGCCTGGACGTAGGTTGTAGCCTGGTAATATTTGTTCAAACACCAGTGTTTGCCAAAGGGTCAACAGATCTTGGTAAAGTTCCCTCATCCACTGTGAGCAGACTAGCAATAGCATTGGTAGTTGGTGAGTGCCAATTACCAATATCCACCTCCTCAATCGGTGCAGGTGCTGCCATATCGTTGGGCAAAAAGATGCGAGAACTGACTGCTAATAAAGCCACCAAAAAGACCAGTACGATTAAGAAAGGGGCAATGTACTGACGAAACCAAGTCATAGTAATAACGTAAGTTGCTAGTTACAAGTATTAAGTGTGTTCTAATCCCCCCCTAACAAGCATACCCTACATTCTACACCCCAAAATTATTAGTGTAACATGCTTGGGGTGAAGAATGTGGGCTAAATCATTGTTGCGTCTACCAATTGCCTCACTTGAGAGGATTTTTAGTTCCCTATCATTTCCTTAAATTGTTCTTGAAGGTCTTGGTTATCTTTAACTACTGCCAAGATTTGATCATAACGCTCTACTTCTAAACCTTCTGCGACAACTGCCTGCTGCATATTGGCGAGAGTCTCTTGCCGATTTTGCTTAATCTCGTTAATCACATTGTTAAATTTTTCTGATTCTTCCTGAGTAAGTTCTAAATTCGGCTGCGCTTCTGGATTTTGCCACGCTTGGAGAATTTCTCCAAATCGCTTTTGGCTAAAACCTGAACTCTCGACTATCCTGGAAACTGCCTGTCTGGATTCTTGCTCCAATTGCAAAATAAGTTTGAATGCATTGGCAAATTTCTGCAACTCCTCTGGACTAATATCTCCCTCAGAGGCTTGTTTGAGTTGACTAGTTACTACATTTTCCTGGCTTTGAGTTAAACCAGGTAGGCTGCTTCCCAGTAATAGAGCAAGAACTGTAGTACCTGTCAGAAGTTGTTTGAGCATGTTATTTTTTGGCTTTTGAGTTCTTTCCAGCCTATCGCGTTCATCAAGATTCCTGCTAGATTGTTAGATTGTTAAATTGTTAAGTTGTTATTAAATTATTCAATAATAATCTTTATGGAGCTGATCTTGAACGACAGGCTAACTATACTCAAAGCCTGTTAGCCTAGATCGAGGGGAAAGGGAAGTGGGAGGCACTACCACAAATTCCCAATTCCCGATTCCCGATTTCCAATTCCCATCTAGGAGTGATTCATGAGCGTTGTTGCAGCTAGGAAATACCCCGATAAGTTAGTTTTTGCATCGGATAGCATCCGTGTTTCGGGATACCTCAAGGAAACTCACCGGGTTACTGGGGATGAGCGAGGAAAGCTATTCGAGGTGAATAACATGATTATCGGTAGTGTGGGATATATCATGGAACTGAGCTTTATGCAAATATTTGCCCGTAACCACAGTCCAGCATCTCCAACCGTGGAAGCGGTTTTAGACTTTATGGTTGAGTTCTATAGTTGGGCAAAAGGAAAAGATGATTCCTTTGGTCGTAAAAATGAGTATTTACTCGGGATCGAGGACGAAATTTTTCGCGTGTGTGATAGCTATCTAGTGGAAAAAATTAATGAGTTTGGTGCTATTGGTGCAGGGGAGCATTTTGCTCTGACGGCAATGTACTTGGATAAGAGTCCCCAGGAAGCAATTGAAATTGCTAACAAGCTTTGTGTTTATTGCTCTGATCCGATTAATGTAATCACCAAAGCACTTGATTAGGTGGCAGTAGTGTGGTATACCTCATCTAATGATTGTACAATTAGTTACAGTTCTGCTTACACTATTGTTCCTACCTACGAGTGTTTTAATCGCTGTACCTACTGTAACTTTCGCACTGAGCCTGGTGAGAGTCCTTGGTTGACCCTAGCGGAGGCAGAACACAAGTTCAGAGAACTTCAGTCTCAAAATATCTGTGAGATTCTCATCCTCAGTGGTGAGGTGCATCCTAGTTCATCACGGCGAGAATCCTGGTTTAGACGGATTTATGAGCTTGGTGAACTAGCTCTTTCTTGGGGATTTCTACCCCATACCAATGTTGGACCATTGAGTTTTGCTGAAATGCAAGCCTTGAAGCAAGTAAATGTGTCCATGGGGTTAATGCTAGAACAGTCAACACCCCAATTACTCAACTCAGTTCATCGACAGGCTCCGAGTAAAATACCACAACTGCGACTACAACAGTTGGAATGGGCGGGAAAATTGGGCATTCCTTTTACTACTGGCTTATTGTTAGGAATTGGGGAGACAGAGGAACATTGGTGGGAAACCCTAGAAGCGATCGCAAAACTCCATTCTTGCTATGGTCATATTCAGGAAGTAATCTTGCAACCCTATAGTCCTGGGAGTAGGGAAAGTCGCGATGTTCCTGGTTTTGTTCCCCAGCAGCTACCACAAGTCATTGCCCAAACCCGTCAAATTTTGCCAGAGGAGATTAGGTTGCAAATTCCCCCCAACTTAGTCCCAGAACCCGAGTGGTTGCTTGCCTGTTTGGCAGCTGGCGCTAGAGATTTGGGAGGTATTGGGCCAAAAGATGAAGTGAATCCCGACTATCCCCATCCCCAGCTTCAGAGACTTAGAGAAATTATTGAGCCTGCTGGGTGGGAGTTGGCACACCGGTTGCCAGTTTATGCTCAGTACGACAGCTGGCTACCCTCTAGATTGCAAGGATTAGTTAAGCATTGGCGAGGCAGATGAGGTGGGGAGATGGGGAGATGGGGAGATGGGGAGGACAAGGAGGACAAGGAGGACAAGGAGGACAAGGAGGACAAGGAGGACAAGGAGGACAAGGAGGATTGGA